>JALZII010000115.1 GCA_030860365.1 Actinomycetota bacterium | reverse complement strand
GTCTGGACGGCCTCGGGCTCGGTCGCCCCGAGCAACTCGCGGGCCAGCTCGGCGCCCGTCTGCGGCACGAGCACGTCGCGCGGCCCGGCGGCCAGGAAGTCGGGCACGTCGAAGCCGGCCGTCCGCTTGAGCACGCTCGGCACGCCCTCCTCCAGCAGGAGTCCCTGAATCATCTCGGCCTCGGCTTGGTGACGCGCCCCGGCCACCGTCACCAGTGGACCCTCGGCGTACTCGGGACGGATCTTGCGCAGGCGCGCGTGGGTCTCATCGCGCGCGGCCTCGATCGTGAGGCCGCCCGCGAGCACGAGAGGCATCCCGCAATGCGAGCAGAACCGCTCCTCGGGTCGCTGCGAGCGCCCGCACGAGGGGCATACGAGCTCTTCGGCTGCGTTAGACGACGGTCAGCTCCTCCTCGAAGACCTTCCCGTCGGCGATCCGCCACGCGCGGATGTCGGGCTCGCCGGCCAGCGACACGATCACCCAGACCCAGTTGGGGTACTGGGCGAGGTTGATGTCGGTCTGCGAGGGCTTGGGCGCGCTGCGGGGGTGGGAGTGGTACACGGCCACGCCGTAGCCCTCGTCGTCCCACTCGTTGGCCGTCATAAGCCCCTTGAAGCCGAGCTCGAACCCGTAGGGCGAGGCGCGCTCGTTGACCACGCGCACCAGCTCCTGCGCCTCTTCGCCGTCGGTGCGCAACAGGCCGCAGCACTCGTTGGGCGCATCTTCACGCGCGTGAGCGACTATCTCATCCCAGTGCTGCCGCGCAATCCTCATCGCCATTCTGAGGCTAGATGACCGACCACCCACACCTGCCAAGCCGGCGCGACCTGCTTCGGATCGTCGGCCTCGGCGCAGGCGCCGCCGGTGGACTGGTGTTCGCGGGCTGCGGCGGCGGGGACGAGTCGGCGCTCGGGGCCCCCGATCCTCGCGCGACTCCCCAGCGCGACCGCGCAATCCTCAACGGGGCCCTGAACCTGGAGAACACGACGGTGGCGGCCTACACCGCGGGTCTGCCGCTGTTGCGCGGAGACGTGCGCCGCCACGCCGGGCGCTTCCTCGAGGCCGAACGCGAGCACGCCGCCGCGCTGACCCTCCTGGTGCGGCGCATGGGCGGGGAGCCGAATCGCCGCAAGCCCCCCGAGGACTACCGCGCCGCGTTCCCGCGCCTTCGCGGACAGGCCGACTTCCTGCGCTTCCTCACCGACCTCGAGAACGTGGCCATCTCGGCCTACGTCGAGGGGCTCCCCAAGCTCCTGGACGGCCGCCTGCGCCAGACGATGGCCTCGATCCTCGCCGACGAGGCCCAGCACGTGACGGTGCTGCTCGGGGCCCGCAGCCCCGGCCGGCCGGACGTGGCCGTGCCCGAGCCCTTCGTGACCGGCCGGGCCGCGGCGTGAGCCCGCCTGGCCCGACCCGGCGAGAGCTCGTCGCCACGCTGGCCGCGAGCGCAGTGCCCGTCGCGAGCACAGCCCAAGCCCGTGCCCAGCCGGTGGGCGACCAGGAGGTGGTGCTCGGCCTGCTCGCCCTCGAGCAGCGCTCCGTGCTCGTCTACGAGCAGCTGGTGCAGGGCGCGAAGCCGAGCGGGCCGACAGTTGCCGCGGCGAAGCTTTTTCGCCGCCAGGAGCGCCGCCACGTCGAGGCTCTGACCGAGGCCCTGCGGGGCATGGGCGCCACTTCCCTGCCCAAGGCGCCGAGCCCTCAGGAGCCGCGCGGCGACTCCGTAGACCTGATCCGACTGGCGGCCGAGCACGAAGTGAAGTGCATCCGCGCGTACTACGAAGCCACCGCGAAGCTCAGGTCCCCCGCCCTGCTGGCCACGGCAGCAGGCGTGATGGCCAACGAGGCCCAGCACCTGGCCGTCCTGCGTCAGCTGCTTGGCGGCGACCCTTCCCCCGTCGCGTTCGTGACAGGGCGAGGTTGACGGTCGTGACGAGGTCACGCCGGCCGTCCCTCCTGGCGCCCCTGGCGTGTCTCGCCGTGGCGACCGGCTGCGGATCGGACTCCGACGAGAAGGCCGCCCCGACCCCGGACGCTGCCTCCTCGGGCCCCGCCAAGCAGGCGGCGAAGGTCGACATCGCGAAGTTCGAGTTCTCCCCCAAGACCACTCGTGTCAAGGCGGGCGGCACCGTCACCTGGGCCAACGCGGACAAGGCGCCGCACACGGCCAAGTCCGAGCCTTCCGCGCCCGGGAAGTTCGACACCGACACCCTCGCCAAGGGCAAGCGGAAGCAGGTGCGTCTGGACAAGCCCGGCCGCTACAGGTACTTCTGCGCCTTCCACCGCTTCATGGAAGGCGAAGTCGAGGTGGTCCGGTAGCCTCGTGAGCGTGCTTGCCCTCTTCTCGGTAGGACCCCTCGAGATCGCCGTGCTCGCGATCATCGCGCTGCTCGTCCTCGGCCCCCAGCGGCTGCCGGAGGCGGCCCGCTCGGTGGGCAAGGGCATGCGTGAGATGCGCAGCGCCCTCCAGGGCGGCGGCGACGAGGACGACCGCCACGCCTACGACGACGAGCACGAAGACGACGCCGACCACGAGCACGCCGACGCCGAGGACGGCGCCGACGCCGAGCCGGCCCGGACGCCCTCCTAGTCGCCTACCAGAAGCTCGCCGTCTCGATCGTCTCCTCGAGCTCCTCGAGAGGCTTGGTGTAGACCCCGGAGCTGAGGTACCTCCAGCCGTCGTCGCAGACGACGAAGACCACGTTGCCCTCGTCGAGCCCCTCGGCCACCCGCACGGCGATGGAGGCGATCGCTCCGCTCGAGACGCCCGCGAACAGGCCCTCCTCGGCGAGCAGCTTCTTGGTCCAGATCACCGAGTCGCGGTTGGAGACGAAGATCTTCCGGTCGAGCATCGAGAGATCGATGATCGGCGGGATGAAGCCATCCTCGAGCGAGCGCAGGCCCTGGACGACCTCGCCCTGCAGCGGCTCCGCCGCCACGATGAGCGTGTCGGGGTCCTCCTCCTTGAGACGGCGGGCGTTGCCCATAAGCGTGCCACCGGTGCCCAGGCCGGCCACGAACGCGGTCACCTCGTCGAGCTCCTCGAGGATCTCCACGGCGGTGCCGTTGTAGTGTGCGTTGGGGTTGGCCTGGTTGCCGTACTGGTAGGGCATGTAGTACGACGGGTCGGCCTCGGCCATCTCGAGCGCCTTGGCCACGGCGCCGTTGCTGCCCTGCTCGCCCGCTGAGTAGACGATCTCCGCGCCGTACATGCGCAGCAGCTGCGTGCGCTCGGCGGTGACGTTGTCGGGCATGACCACTGTGAGCGGGTAGCCCTTCCGCGAGCAGATCATGGCCAGCGAGATGCCGGTGTTGCCCGAGGTGGGCTCGAGGATCGTCTGGCCCGGGCGAATGGCGCCCTCGGCCTCAGCCTCCTCGATCATGGCGCGGGCCACGCGGTCCTTGACCGAGCCCGTGGGGTTGTAGCTCTCCAGCTTGGCGTAGATGCGGACGCCCGGCTTGGGCGACATCCGCTTGAGCTCGACCAGCGGCGTGTTGCCGATGGCCTGGACGATGTCGCCGTACCTGCCCCCGCAGGGCCGGGTGTCGAGGGGCGGCACAAGCATCGCTTCAGAAAGTGTAGTACCCGGCAGACACGGGCGAGACCTACAGGCGAGCGGCTTATAGACCGCCGGCCATGGCCGGCAGGATGACCAGCGTGTCGTCGGCCTTCACATCGGTCTCGAGGCCGCTCAGGACGCGGACATCCTCGTCGTTGAGGTAGACGTTGACGTAGCGGTTGAGCTCGCCATCCTCGCTGAAGAGCTGGCCCTCGGTGGCCGGATGTTGGTTGGCCAGGGCGCGAAGCAGCTCGCCGACGTTCTCGCCCTCTGCGTGGATCTCCTTCTCACCCTGGGTGGACGAGCGCAGGACCGGCGGGATCTTGATGGTCGGCACGCGGGCAGCCTACCGTGCGACGCTGGACCCTTGGCGGCGAGCTGAGCCGGCGAGAACCGACCAGATCGGCCGAAGCAGGGAACGACGCGTGCTCTGCACGCGAGTGACCGATGAGGCCGATATGTGACGGTTCGCAGCCGGCTCAGCCGGCGGCGGCGCAGAAGGCTTCGTAGTCGGGGAACACCCCCATCTCCTCGTCGGCGATCTCGCTCGGGTCGCGCGAGCAGATCGTGCAGTCGGGGTCGCGGCGGACCTTCAAGTCGGTGAAGGTGGTGCCGAGCGCCTCGTAGAGCAGGAGGTGTCCGATCAACGGGTCACCCGCGCCGGTCACGAGCTTCACCACCTCGATCGCCTGGAGCACGCCCATCACGCCCGGGAGCGCACCCAGCACCCCGTTGGCACCGCAGGAGGGAGCAAGCTCTGCCGGAGGCGGGGTCGGATACAGGCAGCGGTAGCACGGGCCCTCGTAGGGGGCGAAGACCGAGATCTGCCCGTCGAAGCCGAGGATGGAGGCGGAGACCACGGGGATCTGGAGCCGAACGCTCGCGTCATTGAGCAGGTAGCGAGTGGGGAAGTTGTCGAGGCCGTCCACGATCACGTCGTAGCCCTCGATGATCTCCCTGATGTTCTCCGCGCCGATGCGCACGGGGTACTTGACCACGTTCACGTCGGGGTTGATCGCTCCGATCGCCTCCTCGGCAGAGTCCACCTTCGCCGTGCCGACGCGAGCCTGGGTGTGAATCACCTGTCGCTGGAGGTTGGAGAGGTCGACTTCGTCGTCGTCGACGATGCCCAGAGTGCCCACGCCGGCCGCGGCCAGGTAGAGCGCGGTCGGGGAGCCCAGCCCGCCGGCGCCGAGCAGCAGCACCTTGGCGTCGAGCAGCTTGAGCTGGCCCTCCAGCCCGATCTCGGGCACGAGCAGGTGGCGCGAGTAGCGCTCGCGCTGCTCGGCGGTGAGCGCGCGTGGGACCTCGACGTCGTACCCGCGGTCCTTCCAGAGGGTTATCCCGCCGGTCATCGACTCCACGGAGCCATAGCCCAGCCTGTCCTGCATGTCGGCCGCGGCCAACGCGGAGCGGTTGCCCGAGGCGCAGTAGAGGACGACCCTCGCGTCCTTGTTCGGCACGGCGCTTTCGATGCGGGACTCGAGGTGGCCGCGGGGCACGTGGACGGCGCCGGGGATGTGAGACTCCTCGAACTCCTGCTGCTCGCGCACGTCGACGATCAGCTCACCGTTGTGCCCGCCCGCGAAGAGGTCGTGCACCTCGCGCGGATCGACCTCGCGGATGCGCTCCTTGGCCTGCTTGATCAGATCGGTTCCCGACGCCATAGCTTCAGAAAGTATAGCGGCGCCGAGCGCAGGCAGGCAGCCCCCGCGTCGGTCGGCGGAGGGCCCGCCGCTCGGGAAAAACAGCGGCCGGGCGCCCCTCCTGACGAGGCGTCCCGGCCGCTCAGTCACACCAGTCAAGCCCTCGAGCTCTAGAGAGATTGTCGTCCAGCGGACGATCTGCCGATATGGGGTCTGGACCCCATCTTGAAATAGCGGACGGAGCGCAGGCCGGGCGTCCGGGGGAGGAGCGCAGCCCGATCGTCGATCGGGCGAGCACCGCACCTTGGATCTCGGCCGAGCACCGCCCGCTCGAGGACTATGCCCCGACCGCGGATGACACGCAGCGCCGACTCCCTGCTCGGGCAGGTCCTGGCGGCCAACGTCGTGATGGTCGTGTTGACGATCCTGGCCGCGAGCCTGGCCGCGGGGCTCGACCTCAGCGTCCAGGGCCAGCGCTGGGAGTTCCTGGTCCTGGCGATGGCGATGGTCCTCACGCTCTGCGTGAACATGCTGATGCTCAAGCGCCGCTTCCGGCCGCTCGAGCACCTGATCGAGCGAATCGAGCGCGTCGACCCCGCCGAGCCCGCGGGATTCGGGCCCGGCCACGAGGCCTCCGAGGAGATCGACCGGCTGGCGCGGAGCTTTCGCCGGCTGCTGGGGCGCATCGAGGACGAGCGCCGACGCTCGGGCCGGCTGGTCCTTCGGGCCCAGGAGGAGGAGCGCTGGCGCGTGGCGCGCGACCTGCACGACGAGGTCAACCAGGCGCTGACCGCCATCCTGCTGCGCCTCGAGGCCCTGGCGTGTGACTCGCCGCCCGAGCGGGCGGACGAGGTTGCAGAGATCAAGCGCCTGGCCAACCAGGCGATGGAGGAGCTGATCGGCCTTGCCCGCCAGCTGCGCCCGGCGGCGCTCGACGACCACGGGCTGGTGTCGGCGGTCGAGGCCCAGCTGAAGCTCTTCGGTGCCCGCAGCGGCGTGCGGACCAGCATGACCGCCCGCGGCGACGCCGGCGCCTTGGACGACGACCGCCAGACGACCGTCTACCGCATCGCCCAAGAGGCGATGACCAACGCCGGCCGTCACTCCGCAGCCGGCGAGGTCGACATACAGCTGGCGATAGAGGCCGACGGGCGCACGGAGATGCGCATCTGGGACGACGGCCGCGGCTTCGACCCCTCATCGTCCCAAGGCCACGCCGGGCTGGGCCTGAGCGGCATGGCCGAGCGGGCCCGTCTGGTGGGTGGGGAGCTCGACATCCGCTCGGCGCCCGCGGCCGGCACCTCGATCACCCTGAGGCTGCCGCCGTGATCCGCGTCCTGATCGCCGACGACCACGGCCTGGTGCGCTCGGGGCTGCGCATGCTGATGGAGCGCCAGCCCGACGTCCGCGTGGTGGCCGAGGCGGGCGACGGCGTCGAGGCCCTCGAGCAGGCGCTGGCCGAGCGCCCCGACGTTGCCGTGCTCGACGTCTCGATGCCGCGCATGACCGGCCTCCAGGCAGCGCGGGAGATCCGCGCGCACGACTCGGCCATCGGGCTGGTGATGCTCTCGATGCACGACGACGACCGCTACTTCCTCGAGGCACTCGATGCCGGGGCCACCGGATACGTGCTCAAGAAGGCCGCCGACCACCACCTGGTCGACGCCCTGCGCACGGTGGCCGCCGGGCGCCCGTTCCTCTCCTCGGCCGCCCAGCGCGACCTGATGCGCGAGTGGGAGGAAGGCACGGCGGGGACCGACGACTCGCTGACGCCGCGTGAGCTGGAAGTGGTCAAGCTGATCGCCGAGGCTCACACCAACCGCCAGATCGCCGACACCCTGATGCTCTCCGAGAAGACCGTGGAGTCCCACCGATCCAACCTGCTGGCCAAGCTGGGGATGCGCGACCGGGTGCAGCTCGTCCGCTACGCCATCCGCCGCGGGCTGATCGAGCCCTAGCCTCGGCGGCCTCCGCCGGGGCCGTGGCGCCTTTGCCGGACATGTTCCGGTCAACTCGCCACGGCTAGCCTCGGTAGCGGTGAACGCGCGCCTCGTCCTCGCCCTGACGCTGGTGGGCGTGGCCGCCCTCGTCGCTGTCGTTCTGGCGGCGTCCTCGGTCCGAGACGACACCGCGCGGAGCGCAGGCCCCAAGCGCTTCGCGGGCGCCACTCTCCCCGCGGGCCTGAAGGCGCCCGACTTCTCCCTCGCCGACCAGGACGGCCGGCGGGTGCGGATGAGCGACTTCCGCGGCCGCGCCACCGTCGTCACCTTCCTCTACACGACCTGCGAGGAGAGCTGCCCGGCCCAAGCCCAGGTGATCAAGGGCGCCTTCGCCGACCTCGGTCACGACGTTCCCGCCGTGGCGGTGGCCGTCGACCCCCCACGCGACACCCCGGCCAAAGCCCAGAGGTTCCTCACCGAGCAGCGAATGACCAAGCGCCTGCGCTTCGCGCTCGGCAGCCGTGACGACCTGGAGCCGGTGTGGAGGGGCTTCGCGGTGGAGCCTCAGCGCCAGAGCCTCGAGCACACCGGCCGCCTCGTGCTGGTGGACGCGAAGGGGATCCAGCGCGTGGGCTACCCGATCGACCAGGCCACTCCTGAGCGGGTGGCCCACGACCTGCGTCTGCTGGAGTCAGGCGCCTGATCGCGCGCGCTGGACCGTTTTCCTACCCGGCGGGTAGGATATCTCTGATGGCGTCCACGCCCCAAGGACCGATCCCCGCGGCGTCATGCAGGCGCCGACACCGACGATGATGTTCTCGACAAAGGCCGAGTACGGCGTCCGCGTGATGGCGCACTTGGCCAAGTGCGACCCCGACGCGCCGGTTTCACTCGGCTCGATCGCCGAGGCCGAGGGGCTCCCGCTGGCCTACCTCGAGCATCTGGTCCAGCGACTGCGCCGCGAGGGCCTGGTGGAGTCGCGCCGCGGCGCGCGTGGGGGCTACTCGCTCGCCCGACCGCCGCAAGCCATCTCCATGGCCGAGGTGGTCCGTGCGCTGGAGGGCGACATCGCCCCCATCGAGTGCATCACCGCCGACGCCGATGGCCGGCTGGTCTGCGCCCGCGACGGCGAGCAGGGCCACGAGCCCTGCGCCACCAAGCTGCTCTGGACCCGCGTGCAGGGCTCGATCGTCCGCACCCTGTCCGAGATGACCTTGGCCGACCTGATCCCCGAGCACAGAACGAAGGCTTCCGCATGAGTTTGGAAATCCAGAACCTCCACGTGCGCATCGAGGAGCGCGAGATCCTCCGCGGCGTCGACCTCAAGGTCGAGCGTGGCCAGACCCACGCCCTCATGGGCCCCAACGGGTCGGGCAAGTCCACGCTGGCCAACACGCTGATGGGCAACCCCAACTACGAGGTCACCGACGGCAAGATCCTCCTCGACGGCGAGGACCTCACCGAGGCCGGTCCCGACGAGCGGGCCCGCGCCGGCCTGTTCCTGGCCTTCCAGTACCCCGCCACGATCCCGGGGGTCTCGGTGGCCAACTTCCTGCGCATGGCCGTCAACGCCCGGCGCGAGGAGAACATCAAGGTCAAGGAGTTCGGTCAGATCCTGGGCAAGCACATGGAGCTGCTGAAGATCGAGCGCGCGTTCACCTCCCGCTACCTCAACGAGGGCTTCTCAGGGGGTGAGAAGAAGCGCGCCGAGATCCTCCAGCTGGCGATGCTCGCGCCTGACTTCGCCGTGCTCGACGAGACCGACTCGGGCCTCGACATCGATGCTCTCCGGATCGTGTCCGACGGCGTGAACGCCATGCGGGGCGACGAGCGCGGCTTTCTCATCATCACCCATTACACGCGCATCCTCGGCTACGTGAAGCCCGACTTCGTGCACATCATGCTCGACGGACGGATCGTGCGCGAGGGAGGCTCCGAGCTCGCCGGCGAGCTCGAGGACAAGGGCTACGAGTTCGTGCGCGAGGAGGTCGCCGCGCGTGGCTGAGCCGACTACCGCACCTTCGGTCTCGGCCGAGCACCGCCAGTTGCCCAATTTCGTGGAAGAGCGTCGCCGCAGGGCGCTCGAGGCCTACGAGGCCCAGCCCGTCCCCACCTGGCGCCGTTCGGGCTTCTGGACCACGAGCCTGCGCCGCCTCGATCTCGATGCCCTCGAGCCCCGGCACTACGACGCCGTGGACGAGCTGCCGCAGATCGTCCGCGACCACCTGGGCGACGAGGAGCACTCCGGGCTGATCGTGCAGCGGGGCGCCAGCATCGTCTACGCCCACTGCGACGACCCGAGCGTGACGGTCACGCCGCTCGAGCGGGCCGTCGAGGAGCACACCGAGCTGATCGCGCCCTGGCTGGGAAAGCGCCTCCCCGTGGACGAGGGCAAGTTCGCCGCCGCCAACGCCGCCTTCTGGACCGGCGGGGCCTTCATCCACGTCCCAAAGGACACGCGGCTGGATAAGCCGATCCAGGTCGTCTACCTGATCGACGAGCCCGGCACGGCCCAGTACGCCCACACGCTGGCGGTGATCGGCGAGCACGCCGAGTGCCGCATCCGCGAGTACTGCCTGGCGCCCGCCATCGACGGGCAGGCGCTGCACGCCGGCGCGTTCGAGCTATACGCCGCAGCCGGCGCCCAGGTCCAGCTGGCGCACTACCAGGACTGGGGCCCAGGCGAGGTGCACGACCTCTCGGTCAAGCGGGTCGAGGTCGCGCGCGACGCGCAGGTGAAGTGGGTGCCCGTCCACCTCGGCGGGCACCTCACCAAGCAGACGTTGGACATCGTCACCGCTGAACCCGGCTCGGACATGCGCCACTCGGGCCTCTACTTCACCGAGCGCGACGAGCACCTCGACCTCTTCACCACCGACAGGCACGAGGCCGGCCACACGACCGGCGACACCGTATGGAAGGGCGCGCTGACGGGCGAGTCCCGCGCCTCGTACGAGGGTCTGATCCACATCGTGCCGAAGGCGGCCGAGACCCACACCTACCTGCAGACCCACCAGATGCTGCTCTCCCAAAAGGCCAAGGGCGACGCCATCCCCTCGCTGATCGTGGAGGTCGACAACGTCTCGGCCTCGCACGGCGGCACGGTGGGCGAGCTCGACGAGGAGCAGATCTTCTACATGCAGACGCGCGGGATCTCGCGCGCCGAGGCGGTCCGGGTGCTGGTGGAGGGCTACTTCGAGGAGGTCGTGCAGCGTTTGGACGACCCGGGCCTCGAGGACCTGGTGCGCCGGCGCATCGCCGAGAAGCTCGCCGCCGCCGAGGAGCAGGTCCGGGAGTTCATCGGGGAGCGGGCATGAGCCAGGTCGCCACCGAGCCGCTGGTCGACGTCCGCGCCGACTTTCCCATCCTCGAGCGAGAGATCGGGGGCAAGCGCCTGGTCTACCTCGACTCGGCAGCCACCTCCCAGAAGCCGCGGCAGGTAATCGAGGCGATCAGCGACCACCTCAGCCGCACCAACGCCAACATCCATCGCGGCGTCTATGCCCTTGCCCAGGAGGCCACCGACCTCTTCGAGGGCGCGCGCCAGCGGATCGCCGACTTCGTCGGCGACTCCTACGAGACGACGATCTTCACCAAGAACGCCACCGAGGCGATCAACCTCGTGGCCTACTCGTGGGGCGGGGCCAACGTCGGCCCCGGTGACGAGGTGCTCATCACGCAGATGGAGCACCACTCGAACATCGTGCCCTGGCAGCTGCTCTGCCGGCGGACGGGCGCGACGCTGCGCTACCTGAGCGTCTCGGAGACCGGCGAGCTGTCGCTCGACGAGCTCGATGCCGTGCTCGCCGAGGGTCGCGTGAAGCTCGTGGGCGTCGCGCACGTGTCCAACGTGCTGGGCACGATCAACCCGGTCACCGAGATCGCCGCCCGCGCCCGAGCGGCCGGCGCGGTCACGCTCGTCGACGGCTCACAGGCCGTGCCGCAGATGGCTGTCGACCTGTCGGAGCTCGGCGCCGACTTCTACGCCTGGACCGGCCACAAGGCCCTCGGGCCCACCGGCATCGGGGTCCTGCACGGGCGCCGCGAGCTGCTCGAGGCCATGCCGCCCTTCCTCAGCGGCGGAGACATGATCGCCTCGGTCTCCTTCGAGGACTCGACCTGGAACGCCCTGCCGTTCAAGTTCGAGGCCGGCACCTCACCGGTGGCCGAGGGCATCGGGCTGGGCGCGGCGATCGACTACCTCGACGCCACCGGCATGGAGCGCGTGCGCGCCCACGAGGCCGACCTCACCGCCTACGCGCTGGAGCGCGTGATCGAGGTGGAGGGCCTGCGCGTCTTCGGCCCGCTCGACCCCGAGCGCCGCGGCGGCGTGGTGTCCTTTGCCGTCGACGGCATCCACCCCCACGACCTGGCCGAGCTGTGCGACCGCGAGGCGGTCTGCGTGCGCGCCGGGCATCACTGCGCCCAGCCGCTGATGCGCCGCCTGGACGTGCCGGCCACCGCCCGCGCCTCCTTCCACGTCTACAACGCGCGCGAGGACGTAGACCGGCTGGTGGACGCGCTCACCGGCGCGAGAGAGGTCTTCAGGCTCTGATGGACGACGAGCTGTACCGCGACAACATCCTCGATCACTACAAGAACCCGCGGAACTTCGGGACGCTCGAGCCGCACGACCTCGACTGGCACGACCACAACCCGCTCTGCGGCGACGAGCTGGGCGTGCACGTGGTGGTCGAGAAGGGCAAGGTGGCCGACCTTCGCTTCCACGGCCAGGGCTGCGCAATCTCCCTGGCGGCGGCGTCGATCGCCTCCGAGGAGCTGATCGGCAAGCGGCTCGACAAGCTGCCCGAGCTCTCGGCCGAGTGGCTTATCGACCTGTTGGGCATCGGCATCTCGCCCACGCGGCGCAAGTGCGCTCTGCTCTCCCTGAAGGTCATGCGCGGCGCGGCCACGGGCGACGCCTCCTGGCCCGAGTAGCCCAGCTCGCGATCTCGCCGACCGGCGGTGTACTCGACGCGGCAGGTGGCGCCGACCCACAGGTCAATCAGAGTGGGCCTGCTTCGCCGCCGCGACGGCATCGGCCATGAGGTCAGCGGCGGCGGCGGCGTCGAGCCCGGCGCGGTTAAGCCGGCGCCAGGTCCAGAAGTCAAGCGCCAGCCTGATCAGTGCGTGCTGGCTCTCCGCCCGGCGCCCACGGGAGCCAAAGCCCGCGGCCAAGGTCTCGGTGAGCTGGTCAAGCCGCGCGTCGGCGGTCTGCTCCATCAGGGCATCAAGCTCAGGAACCGCGCCCCGGTCGCGCTGGATCTTCTCGGCCATCGACTCGGTGTCGCGGTACCAACCGTAGAAGGTCCGCAGGGCCGATCGCACCCGCTCGCTCGGAGCCCGAAGTGCCAGGGCAGCGGAGAAGTCCGGAAGTGGGTGAAGCCTCAGCCAGCGAGCCTGGCAGGCGCCGAAGAGCTCAGTCTCGTCGGGGAAGTGGTTGTAGACGGTCAGCCGCTGGACATCGGCCCGTCTGGCGATCTCGGCGACCGTCGTCTTGGCGGGGCCAACCTCGTGGTGGAGGTCCATCGTGGCCTTGACGATGCGCTCGCGGGTCTGGCGCTGGCGCTCGGCTCGCGCCTTCAGCTCGTACTTTCGCTTGGGGGTTGGCATGGCGCTCAGCAGACCTGACCTCGTCCGAGGTATTTCGTTTGACATACCGTTTACCGATGGTACTCTGGGGCCCTGGAATGGTTATACACGTTGTTCAACGACCGGGGGGTGTCAATGCAGACGGCAGCGGCAGCCACAGTCCTCGGACCTGACGACGGGGAGACGGGCAGACTCGGCTCGATCGGGGTGCGGTTCATGATCGGCGGCACGGAGTCGGGTGGCGGCTTCTCGCTCGTGGAGCACCCGATGGCGCCCAGAAAGCTGGCGGCACCCCTGCACCGCCACAGCCGGGAGGACGAGTACAGCTTCGTGCTCGAGGGGCGGGTGGGCGCGTTGCTGGGCGACGATGTCGTCTATGGCGGGCCGGGCGACCTGATCTTCAAGCCGCGCGGCCAGTGGCACACGTTCTGGAACGCCGGCGACGAGCCGGCGCGGATCCTCGAGATCATCTCCCCGGCGGGCTTCGAGGGCTACTTCGAGCAGCTCATCGAGCTGCTCGGCGACGCTGGCCCCCCCGATCGGGCCGCGCTGGCTGCACTCGCCGGTCGCTACGGGCTCGAGCTTGACTTCGAGAGCGTGCCGCGCCTCGTCGAGGAGCACGGGGTCAGCTTCGGCCCGGATGCCGACTAGGTAGGTGGACCTCCTCGAAACCCTGCACCCGAAGGTCGTCCCTACGCCGTCGCGCCGACAGGATGGGCTTCGGCCCACTCCTTGGCTGCGCTGCGGTTCTTGGACGACCTCGCCGCCTCGAGGACCATCGCCGGCACCACGCTGAAGCCGGTCAGCTTGCGCACCTCGCACCGCCGCCTTGCGACCTCGCGGCCATAGGCCCGAGAAGACCGAAGCACGTCGAGTCTGCGCGCTAGACTGGACCCTATATCCGACTCACCCGACCGGAATTGAGCTCCAGGTACTAAATGGCAGCCACTGACAAGACGCGAATCGCCAAGCCGAGCGCCATCACAGAGGACGAGCAGGGACAGCTCGTCGCCCAGAAGGGCATCTCCCGTGAGGTGATAGACGAGCTCTCCCGCATCAAGGACGAGCCGCAGTGGATGCGCGAGCGCCGGCTGAAGTCGTTCGAGATCTTCGAACGCAAGCCGATCCCGACATGGGGCGTCGACCTGTCGGACCTCGACCTCTCCGATCTGGTCCTCTACTCCCCGCCCACCGCCGGGCGCTACGACTCCTGGGACGACGTCCCCGACGAGCAGAAGGACACCTTCGAGAAGCTGGGCATCCCCCAGGCCGAGCGCGAGCACCTCGCCGGCGTGGTCGGCGTGTGGCGCCAGGAGCCCATCTACGAGGGCCTCAAGAAGGAGTACGCGGACCTCGGGATCATCTTCTGCGCCATGGACACGGCCGTGGTCGAGTACCCCGAGCTGGTCGAGCCCTACTTCATGACCAAGTGCGTGCCGCCGCAGGACAACAAGTTCTCGGCGCTGCACGGCGCTGTCTGGTCGGGCGGTGCGTTCCTCTACGTGCCAAAGGGCGTTAAGGTCGACCTCCCGCTCCAGGCCTACTTCCGCATGGAGGGCTCAGGCGAGGGCACCTTCGAGCACACGCTGATCATCGCCGACGAAGGCTCCGAGGTGAACTACATCGAGGGCTGCACGGCGCAGACCTACTCGGCCAACTCGATGCACTCCGCCGTGGTCGAGATCTTCGTGAAGGAGGGCGCGAAGGCCCGCTACACGACGGTCCAGAACTGGTCAAAGGACGTGTTCAACCTGAACACCAAGCGCGCCATCGTCGAGGCCGAGGGCACCGTCGAGTGGGTGGGCGGCTCCATGGGCGCCAAGAAGGTCATGCTCTACCCGGGCTCGTTCCTGATGGGCGAGCACGCCCGCGCCGACCACCTGAACGTCGGCGTGGCCTCCGGCAACGTCTGGAAGGACACGGGCGCCAAGGTGCTCCACCTCGCGCCGAACACCACCTCGAACATCCTCGCCAAGTCGATCTCAAAGGACGGCGGCGTGATGGGCTACCGGGGGCTGGTCCGCATGGGCCACAACTCGCAGGGCTCGAAGTCCCACGTGCAGTGCGACGGCCTGATGATGGACGACCGCTCGCGCTCGGACACCTGGCCCGACATCCAGATCCAGAACCCGCACGTGACCGTGGCCCACGAGGCCGTGGTGGGCAAGATCTCCGACGAGCAGCTGTTCTACCTGCAGTCGCGCGGCCTCTCCGAGGAGGAGGCGGCTTCGATGATCGTCAACGGCTTCATCGAGCCGGTCACCAAGGAGCTGCCGATGGAGTACGCCATCGAGCTGAACCGCCTGATCCAGTTGGAGATGACCGGCTCGATCGGCTAGGTTCGCCGCCAACGTGCGGTTGGCCCGGCACCTTGGGGAACAATCTGCTCTCGGTCGCGCAAGTCGTTTAGAACCAGTCGAATGGTGGCGTGACTCACCTCGGGAAGTGCGCGTTCGATGTCCCGGCGGCGAAATTCCCGCGGCGCCTGCTTGAGGATGTAGTCGCGGACGCGTCCCTGTTTGCTTCCGACCTCCTCGGCCGCTACCGCGACCCGATGCTCAAAATCGTCGTACGCGCCGGCGAGGATCTGCGCTAGGTACGAGGTCCACGGCCAGATGTCGTGCTTTCCCTCGTGCCAGTCGCGCTGCGACCTGTACAGGCGGTCATAGTAGGTGTTCTTTGACTCCAAGATCCGCTGTTCGATGCTGATGTAGCGGGCGACTCCATAGCCCTGTGACAGCAGCTCATGGGTTGTCACCAGGCGCGCGAGCCGGCCATTGCCGTCAGCTACCGGGTGGATCGCCAAGAGGTCAACGACCAAGCCTCCGATGAGGACCAGCGGATGGATCTGGCCCTCGTCCTTGAGGCTGTTGTAGCGGGTAAGGAGCTCGCTCAACATGAACTCGGCGCGCTTCGGTTCGGGAGGGGTGAAGATGACCTCTCGCAAGCCGCTTTCGTAGGAAACGATGAGGTTGTCGTCGGTCTTGAGGTACCCACCTCTGGCGCCCGTGTGTTCAAAGAGCTGTCGGTGTAGGTGCAGGACGAAAGGAACCGTGAGCAGCTCATGTCTGTCGAGACGCATCAGCGCGTCAACGGCATCGCGGTAGCCGGCAAACTCCTTCTCGTTGCGGTTGCGGAACCTGGGGGAGCCTTCGACGATCTTCTCCGCTCGAATGCTCTCAACTACGACGCCCTCTATCGCGTTGGACGCGGTAATCGAGGCGATTCGTGCGTTCTCCGAAAGGCGCTTGAGCAGCTCTGGCCGCTGGTCCAGGAAGAGCTTCTCCTGGCCTCGTCCAGTGTCGATCCTTGCAAGCACACCCCCCAGGTCGCGTGGCTGGGCCCCGAAGGTCCTATCGAGATCTATGAAGCTCTGCATCGTGCTAGTTGTCGCGGCTTATCGTGCTAATTCTTGGCAAACTAACACGATTATGCCAGTGCTTAGCACGATGAGAGGCTGGCGTAAAGTCTCTGAGCCCTACGTCCAGTGCTCCTTCACGTACTGATCTAGCTCGGCCTCCGGCAGCGCGCCGGTGCTGTTGTTCATCCGCACCCACAGGACCTCTGCCTTGTCGCTCATCCGGGCCGTGACGGGCTGGGACGAGCGGGCGATGTCGACGCGGCAGACGGCGACGTCGTCGACCTCGTCGATGCGTGCCCGCGTTCGCAGGACAGCGGTGTGAGAGAGGGCGTGCGTCAGGTGGGTGGTCAGCCAGTTGACGAAGCCGTCGGCGCTCTTCGGCTTGACCAGCGGAAGGTCGTGGGATAGGCCGTGCGGCGTCCCCGCGTCGTCCACACCGATGAAGAGCGTCCCGCCATCGGTGTTCAAGAAGCCGGCCACCGTCTTGACCACCGCGTCCTCATTCGCTTGTCCTTGCACCCATCGCGCAGGTTCCAGCGGGCCGTTGACTTGAACTCCACCTGGTGGGTCTCCTCGCCGGCGATCAGCTCGTGGCTCTCCGCCGCGAAGAACCCCGCTTGACCGCGCAGCTGCTCGGCCACCTTGGCCGCGAACTCCGGGTCGCTGCGGATCTGCTCGAGCACTCCGGTCGTGACCTCGTCGACGACGATCGTGGGCGTGGCCAGCGGCGCGAGCACGGGGACGTCGCCTGCCTCCCCGCCCCCTTCCTCGTACACGCTGCCGCCGTCGTCGTAGTAGCTGGCGAAGATGTGGTTGAAGACGATCTCGGTCTTGCGCTCCCAGGTCTCCGGGTCATAGGCGTCGGGCAGCTCGTCGAGGACGTCCTTCACCAGCCCCCGTGCCCGCTCGCGCGTCTCTGCTTTCTTGCGCCAATCGAGGACCAGCTTCTCCTCGATGTGCTCCATCAGCTTGCGCGCCACGAGCTTGACCTCCTCGCGCTGCTCCTCGGGGAGCACCGGGTCCGGCTGGGTGAGCAGATCGAAGACAGCGAGCTCGGGCTCGGAGAGGCCCTCCCGCACCGTCCGCTGCTCTTCCTCCGACAGCTGCCGCGAGAGCGCCTGCAGACGATGCAGCATCTCGTCCACGTTCAGGCTACCCCGCGTTGTAGGCGTCGATCAGCTCACGCAGCCGCTCGACGAGATCAACCCGCGTGGGATTGCGGCGCGCGCCTGCCTCCACGCGGTTGCTCAGGTCGCCGAGCAGGCGCCTCGTGGAAGACCGCTTCTTCCCCGCCAGCCGTGCGGCGAGCGCCTCGAAGTCGATCGCGTTCAGATCGATCAGGCCCGCGTTGTCCGCGCCGTCAGCCGCGGCGCGGATCACGTACTCCTCGGCGCCCACCGAACGGTCGAGCAGCTCGCGCACTGCACCCGTGACTCCTGAGATGTCGGGCACCGGATCGAGTGAGCGGATCCGCTCGGCGAGGTTGCGGGCCACGGCCACCAAGCGCACGTGATCGCTCGCCGCCGGGTCGGGCAAGACGGCAGCGAACAGGCGGCGGACGAGATCCGAGCGCTCGAGGTAGCCACGCCGCGTCACGTCCTCCACCAGCAGGGCCTCCATCGAAGCGTCCCGCAGCGCGATGAACTCGAAGCCTTCGGTCCGGGCCAGACCCTCCAGGTCGACGTCAAAGCGCTCTGAGTACTCCACGAGCTCGCCGATCGCCTTCTCGAGCTCGCCGAGCAGCGCCGACTTGTCGCGGATGATGTCGCTCCCGTCGGTGCCCTCGGCCCCGGCCGCGTAGACCGCCAGCGCCTGCTCGAGATGACGGAAGACACCGACGTAGTCGACGATCAGCCCGTTCTCCTTCTCGGGGAACACGCGGTTTGCCCGCGCGATCGTCTGCATCAGGGTGTGGTTGCGCATCGGACGATCGAGGTAGATCGTCGAGCACGACGGCACGTCGAAGCCAGTCATCCACATCGCGACGACGAAGACGAGGCGAAAGCGATCATCGGGGTCCTTGAACCGCTCATCGAGGTACTCCTCGTTCATCCGCCGGCGATGCGGCGTGATGTCGAGGCCCTCCTCGGCGAGGTCGGCGATCTCGTTCTGCGACTGCGACAAAACGACCGCCATGTCGGTCTCGCGCATGAAGGCGATCTGCGCGTCGAGGCCGACGCGCTCGAGCTCGGGCCGCCGCGCCGCCCGCTCCTCCAGCTCGTCAAGGTGCCTCTGCCACTCCTCGGCGACCAGGTCGTACATCCGCACCGCCGTGGCCTTGTCGATCGCCACGAACATCGCCTT
>JALZII010000260.1 GCA_030860365.1 Actinomycetota bacterium | reverse complement strand
GCCCGAAGGGCCGGCGCATGACCAGGTCGGGGCAGCGGAGGTCGGCGGCGACCGGTGCGAAGCAGGGGTTGGGGTCCCTGACGGCCGAGCGCTCGGCGCCCGCGCCGCCGGCGGGGGGCACGAGCATCAGGCCCGAGAGGGCGAGCAGGGGCAGGACCGACCACAGGCCGCGGCGCACGCAGCGATAACCCCGGTGGCTCCGACGAGTTGCGCACGGGGGGCCTACTCGGCGCATGGACCGGTCCCCACCGGGCCGCCGACACTCGCGAGAGCGTTCGCGGCGATCGAGTCCGGCACGCCGTAGCCGCTCTTCCCGGCAGAGCCGACCGAGACGGCGAAGGTCGTGGTGACCACCTCACCGTCGCCGTTGACCACCGGGCCGCCCGAGTCACCGGGCTTCACCTCCCCGCGCACGAGGGTGACTCGGCGGCTGACCGGCCCCCGCCCGTAGGCGTCCTTGCTGCGGAAGCTGCGGGTCTCCGCCAGGCGACCCGCGGCCACGGTGTAGTCGCCGTTGCCGGGGAAGCCGAGGATGGCCGCGCCGGAGCCGGGGCGTGCCGCGGCGTCCAGTCGCAGCGCCGGCACGCCCTCGATCGCGGGCACCCGCAGTATCGCCAGGTCGTTCCTGGGGTCGTAGTGCACCGCCTGGGCGTCCAGGCGCGGCCCGGTTCCCTCGATCTGGACGGTGGTGTCCTCCTGGCCGGCCACCACGTGGGCGTTGGTCACCACCAGCCCTCCGGCCGCCACCCAACCACTCCCCTGCACCCCCAGCCCACAGGCCGTGCCCAGCACCCGCACCACGCTGCGCCGGGCGGCGCGGACCTGCGGGTCGCGCGTGATCGCCCGGTCGGGCGGCCGGACCTCGGGCT
The DNA here is from genome assembly GCA_030860365.1 of Actinomycetota bacterium. Taxonomy (GTDB): domain Bacteria; phylum Actinomycetota; class Thermoleophilia; order Solirubrobacterales; family Thermoleophilaceae; genus JACCZR01. The sequence goes on along the minus strand of JALZII010000260.1, from coordinate 10,248 downwards.
GGGGCCCGCGAAGGCCGGGGAAGGGATCGAAGCGCGCGAAGGTCTTCAGCAGGGGCCCGCTCGGCGGCAGGGCCGCGTTGAGGCCCTGGAGGATCGACGAGCGCTGAATCGGCTGGCGCAGCTGGCGGGCCCCCGGGGTGTTCAGTGCCACCGCGCCGGCCAGCCAGGCCAGGCCGAGGCCCAGCGCGCCCACCAGCAGCGCGCCGCCGAGACCGTCGGCCGCGCCGAGCTTGCCGCCCAGCCGGCCGCGCAGGCGAAAGCCGAGCACCTCCAGCACCGCGGCCAGGACTCCACCCACCAGCAGCGCCCCCATCAACGCGACCAGCGGCCCATAGGGCGAGCGCGAGCCCTCGGAGAGCAGCATCGGCGCCACCCGCGAGCCCAGGAACCCTCCAGCGACGAAACCCACCAGCGACAGTCCCCCCACGATCAGCCCCTGCGCGTAGCCCCACACCGCCATGAGGAGCGCGAAGCCCAAGATGATCCAGTCGACTGTGGTCACGGTGTGCGGAAACTAGCGGGACGACCGGGTTACCCTGGAGGGCCGAGCGCCGCCCGTGAGTCCTCTTCCACCGACCGATCGAGCCGGCGAGCGCCACCGCCGCCTGACTCAGCGGGGCGCCCCGATCGCGGGCGTCGCCCTGGTGGCGCTCGTGGCCGGCCTCTTCGCCGGCGGCCTCGGCGGCTCCCCGGCCGAGCAGACGGGCCGCGACTTCGCCGACGCCTGGCGCCGCGGCGACGTCGAAGCCATGCGCGCCCTGTTCACCCCCGGGTCCCGCCGGCGCTACAGCGTCGAGGATGTCCGCCGGGCGCTCGCCCGCGCGGCGGACACGGCCACCGCGCGCAGAGTCTCATTCGGAGAGCCCGATGAGGGGCGCGACGGAACGGTCCTGCTCCCCGCGCGGGCGAGCACGAGCGTCTTCGGAGAGGTCAGAGGCGACATCGCCGTGCCGGTCAGCGATGAGCTCGTCGAATGGAGCCCGTCGCTCGCCTTCCCTGGCCTCAGGCGAGGCGAGCGGCTCACCCGCCGAACCGAGGCGCCCACGCGCGCGGCACTCCTCTCACGCGATGGGAAGGTGCTGGCCCGAGGCCCGGCCGACGCCCGCTCGTCACCCGCGGGGGCGGGGGGCTCGATAGCCGGCACGCTCGGCCTCGCCGACACCCGCGAGGGACGGCGCAGCGTGCGCGACCGCGGCCTTCCTGCCTCCGCTCTGGTGGGCAAGACCGGCCTGGAGCGCGCGTTCGAGCCCGAGCTCGCGGGCAGGCCCGGCGGCGAGCTGCTGGCCGGCCGGCGGCTGCTGGCGCGGTCGAGGCCCAAGGCGGGACAGCCGGTGCGCACCACGATCGACAGCCGCCTTCAGCTGGCCGCCGTCACCGCCCTGGGCGAACGCTTTGGCGGCGTGGCCGCTCTCGATGCCCGCAACGGCGAGGTTCGAGCGCTGGCCGGGGTGGCCTTCTCCGCCCCCCAGCCCCCCGGCTCCACATTCAAGATCGTCACCACCACCGCGGCGCTCGAGGCGAGGCTCACCCGGACGGGCAAGCGCTACCCGGTGCAGACGGGGGCGACGATCGACGGCGTGAGCCTCGAGAACGCCAACGGCGAGTCCTGCGGGGGCACCTTCCGCCAGAGCTTCGCCCATTCGTGCAACTCGGTCTTCGCTCCCCTGGGCGTCCGCGTCGGGGCCGAGCGACTGGTGCGGACAGCCGAGCGCTACGGCTGGAACGGCAAGCCGGTGGTGGACGGCGAGCTCGTGTCCACCCTTCCCGCCGCGGCCAGGATCAAGTCACCGCTCGAGCTGGGCTCGACAGCCATCGGACAGGGCAAGGTGCTGGCCACTCCCTTCCGCATGGCCTCGGTGGCGCAGACCATCGCGCAGGAGGGGGTCATGACCGAGCCCTCGCTGACGGCCGGTGCCCCATCGCCCCGCAGGCGCGTGACCTCCGCCAAGGTGGCCCGCGCCATCCGAACGTACATGGTCGACGTGGTGCGCTACGGCACGGGCACTGCCGCCGCCCTGCCCGGCATCGGGGTGGCCGGCAAGACCGGCACGGCGGAGCTGGGCGACACCCGCGGGCCCGACGCCATGGGCAGCGATCCGTCGAACACCGACGCCTGGTTCACCGCCTTCGCGCCGTCCCGCAAGCCGCGCCTGGCCGTGGGCGTCCTGCTGGTGAAGGCCGGCACGGGCGGGGAGAGCGCCGCGCCGGTGGCCAAGGCGGTGCTCCAGGCGGGCCTGCGGCGCTAGCGGCCGGAGCGCAGCCCGAGCGTCGGTCGGGCGAGCACCGCCCGCTCTTCGCTAGCGGCCGGAGCGCAGCCCGAGCGTCGGTCGGGCGAGCACCGCCCGCTCTTCGTTTTCCTAGAAGTCGAGCTCGAACGCGAGCTTGTCGTGCTCGCCGCGCATGAGGTTGTAGCTGCCTTCGATCTCGAGCTCGAGCGGGCGGTTCTCGACGCTCTCCACGGGGAGCTCGTAGACCAGCAGGGCCCCGGCGGCCGACTGCTGCTGGGCCACCGAGCCGGCGGCGGGGATGCATTCCTCGGGCTGCAGGGTACGCTGGTTGTAGGCGAAGTCGTTGTCGCGCGGCAGGGGCTTGGGCACGAACTCCGCGCCCGTGCTGTCCTTGACGACGAACTTCTCGGCCGGGATGGAGCGTGCCGCCTCCTTCTCGCGGTTGCACACCGTGATGAACAGCCCGTAGAGCGTCTGGCCCTTGCCCGGGTCGGGCCCCTTGTAGAAGGCCTGGTCGGGCGTGATCGACGGATTGAGCTGACGAGTGATGAAGAGGTTGTACTCGAGCCCGTCGAGCTCCTCGGCCAGCCCCTCTCGGAAGGGCTCTTCGGGCTTGCCGCAAGCGCTCGCGCTCAGGCTGAGGGCGAGCAGGCAGAGAAGGACGATGACGGGGCGAGGGCGGGCCATGCGCGGCGGAACCTTAGTCGCCGCCCAACCCCGCGGACGGGTCCACTCACCCACCCGCCGGGCTCTGCCCGGGCCGGGCGGGGTCGCTTCCGGCGGCGGTGCCGAAGCGCGGTGACTTGTAGGCGTCGTAGCCCGCCACGGTCGCTCGGGAGAGCTCGCCCTCCGGCCGATCCTCGAAGATCATGCGCAGGCGCTCGAGCGCCGTCTTGGTCTGCCGACCCATCCAGCGGTGCACGCCCGCCTGCTTCATGCGGTCGATCAGCGTGGCCGGGTCGCTGAGGGTGGTGAGCTCCACGCGCGTGCCGCCGGCCTCGGGGCTGAACTCGTACAGCGCCACGAGGCGCGAGCGACCCAGGCGGCCGATCCGGCCCTCCTCCAGGATCCGCCGCGGGCGGTCGGCCTCCTTGATCGAAAACTCGCCGCGCTCGCTGCCCAGCGGCGCATCGAGCAGGAAGCGGGCGGCCGCTCCTTTGCCGTAGGCGTTGGCCCGGGCCAGCCGATAGTCCTTGAGGTAGTGGTCGGTGTAGGCCGGACGACCGGCGAGGTCTGCCACGAAGTCGTACACCTGCTCGCGCGGCGCCGAGATCAGGACGCTGACGGATACCTCCCGCATCGCGCGGCTGATCCTACGAGGTGTGGCCTCCTGCGGCGGGCACGCCCGCGGCGGCCCGCGGGTCAGGCGGCTTTGGGTGCCACCGCGAGCCGGCGCTCGCTCGCTCCGACGCGGCGGCTCTCCACGGCGTGGCGGCTCTCCTCGGGCAGGGCACTGAAGCAGAGGTCGCAGAGGAGCCGCGCCTCCTCGAGCTCGTGCATCCGCTCCCCTGGCAGCGGGGTCCGTCGGCAGCCACCGCAGTGGATGGCGGCGGGCTGTAGCTGGCCGATGCTCCGGTGCAGCATCTGTGTGGCGAGGTCGGGCACGATGGTGATCTTCTCGCCAGCCGCGGACGATCCTTCCCGCTGGTCGGTTTCGACCGGGCCAATGCTCCCGCATGAGCTCGCGCCACAATTCAGCGCCCGTGAGCTCCCTCACCGCTCCCAGCCGGCGGGCGTCGCCCCTGCCCTCGGCGCTGCGCCTCGATCCGTGGGCAACGGGCCTGGTCGTCGCCTGCCTGGCGCTGGGGGCGCTCTCGCTGATGACCCCCTCGGTCCCCACCACCGACCCCTGGGGCTGGATCGTCTGGGGGCGCGAGGTCGCGCACCTCGACCTCGACACCTCCTCCGGCGGCTCGCCCTCGTGGAAGCCGCTCCCCGTCCTGCTCACCACGCCGCTCTCGGTCTTCGGGGACGCCCTGCCGGAGCTGTGGCTGGTCGCGGCCAGGGCGGGCGGCCTGATAGGGCTGGTGCTCGCGGTGGTCCTGGCCCGGCGACTGCTCGGACGCCCGGGGCGGTCGGTGGCGGTGGCGGCGGGCGGAGTCGCCGTGCTTGCGCTCGCCCTGAGCACCGGGTGGCTGCGCTCGCTGCTGCACGGATACTCCGAGCCCCTCGTGCTGGCTCTGCTGTTCGGCGCGGTGCTGGCCCACGCCGGCGGGCGGCGCACCCTGCCGCTCGTGCTGCTCGTGCTCGGCGGCCTCGCCCGGCCCGAGCTGTGGGCGGTGATCGGGCTGTACGGGATCTGGCTGTGGCGCAGCGGGGCGCTGAGCTTCGCCAAGACGCTCCTCCTGCTACTCCCGATTCCCGTCCTGTGGTTTGGGGGCGACCTGTGGGGAGCCGGCGACGCCCTGCACGGAAGCTCGGAGGCCGCCTCGATCGCCGGCCTGCGCAAGATCTCGTTGGGGGAGATGCTGTCGGAGACCTTTGGGGGCGGCATGCTCGCGGTTCCCGTTCTCGCCCTGGTGGGCGTCGCCCTGCGCCCTCGGGACAGGACGCTCCGCGTGTTGGCCGGCGCCTGCGCGGGCTACATCGGCTACCTGTGCCTGCTCGTGGCGCTGGGCTACCCGAGCACTTCGCGGTTCCTGGAGCTTCCCGTGGGGGTGCTGTGCGTGCTCGCGGGCGTGGGCGCGGGGGCCGCGCTGCAGACGGTGCTCGAGCGCCGCCGGCCGGCCGATCGGTCGCACAAGGCGACAGTGGCCGCTGTCCTGGCGGGGGTCGGCGTGGCCTTGCTCGGCGTCACCCGGGGCCCAACTGTGCCCAACACCGTCTCCGGAGCCCACGAGCGGGCCGTGCTCCAGCTCGACCTGCGCGACACGGTGGCGGCGCTGGGCCGGGAGAGCCTGGTGCGCTGCGGCGACCCGATCCTGCCCGCCGACCTGCACTGGAACGAGGCGGCGGTGGCGTTCACGATCCACGATCACCTGAGCAGCGTGCGGCGCGTCCTGCCCTGGAACGCGCTGGACGGGGAACTGGACCGCCCCGCGGTGATGCTGGCGCCGTTGGCTGCCCCGCCCGAGCCCAAGCCCTGGCTGGCCCGGGCGGAGCCCATCGGACGAAGCGGCAGGTGGGGCCTCTACCGCATCAGCCCGTCGACGGCGGCAACACCGCCGCCGTGCCGGGTCTAGCGCCGCGGGCCGCCCGTCGAACAGCTGTGGCCACCTCGCGCGCCTACTCCGTGGACACCGACGGGTCTGTCTGCTCTGACTCGGGCACGCTCATCAGGAAGTGCGCGCGGGGGTCGGCGGACAGGGCGTTCACTCGCTCGGCCTCTTCGGGCTGTCCGGTCCCGGCCAGCTCGTCGGCATAGCGGTCGAGCAGCTCCTGGACGTCGAGGACTCCCTGGGGGTCCAGTTCCTCGATGGCGATCTTCGCGCCGCGACCCCTCCGCCGCTCCAGCGCCTCGCGGTCGAGGTTCCACTCGCCGTTCACGCGCAGGTAGACGCGCCCACCGGTCTGGCCGGCGCACATCCAGGGACCAGGATCGCCCATGACCACGGCCCTGCCCGCGGTCATGTACTCGAAGGCAAAGCCCTTCATGTTGGCCCGGTCGGCCAGGCAGCCGCGCGAGTCGTCCAGGGGCTCGCGGGGCTCCCCGCCGATGACCACGTCGGCTCCGCTGAGACGGATGCAGAAGCGCGCGTCGGCGTCGCCCTGCACGAAGAGGCGGCCCCGCTGCGCACCGTAGGCGAAGGACTTGCCCACCGAGCCGTTGACCCGCCGGCCGAGGCGGTTGCGGCCCTTCATGACCGACACCGTCCCGCCGAGCATCCCCTTTGCCACGCCGTCCTGGGCGCCGCCCTCGACGGTGATGTCCAGGCCGTAGACGTTGAACGCGGCCAGGCCCTGGCCACCCACCGAGCCGCCGTCCAGGCGGAGGTCCGCCAGGGTGTCCTCGCTGGCCTCGGGGCCCGCGCCGGCGATCCGCAGGCGCGCGAGCTCTCCCGCGACCTGGGTCCCCAGGACGCGGTCGCCCGCGCCGGCCGTTTCGGGCCGCTCACGGGTCAGCACCTCTCCTGCCACCAGCGATCCCGCCAGCTGCGCCGCCTCGGTCGTGGCCTCCTTGGGGCGCATCACGATCGGCCTGCTCACCACCAGCCCGGGCGCATCGCGGTCGTCCGCGGGCGCAGGAAGGTCGAGCGGCTCCAGGTCGAGCATCTCCTCGCGCGGCTTGATCAGCTCGGACACGTCCACGCGGTCGGCGGCGCGCGCCTGGACCAGGAGGTCCGAGCGGCCCACCAGCTCCTGCGTTCGCTCGTAGCCCAGCGTGGCGGTCAGCTCGCGCACCTCCTCGCCCATGGCAGTGAAGAAGCGCGCGCAGTTGGCCGAGGCGCCCTCGAGCTCCTGCGGCGCGAACCGCTTCAGCCCCCTGAGCTCGGCCTCCTCCCGGCTCTCGATCTGCGTGGCGATGCCCACGTGGCAGGTGTCGAGCTGACAGCCCCGGCAGATCGTGCAGCCCAGGGCAACCATCGCCAGCGTCCCGAAGCCCACCCGGTTGGCGCCCAGGCAGTGCATCTTCACGATGTCGTGGGCGTGGCGCAGGCCACCGTCGGCCCAGATCTCCACCCGGTTGCGGATGCCGGCCTCCATCAGCGCCAGGTGCACCGCGCGCGTGCCGATGTCCGCCGGAAGCCCGACATGGCGAAGGGCGTGCGCCCGGGCGGCGCCGGTGCCGCCGTCGAATCCGCTCAGCGTGACGATGTCCGCACCGGCCTTGACAATGCCCACCCCGATCGTGCCGATGTTCGGCACCACCGGCACCCTCACCGACACGCGGACATCGGGATTCGCCGTCTTGAGCTCGTCGATCAGCTCGGCCAGGTCCTCGATCGAGTAGAGGTCGTGGTTGCTGGAGGGCGAGATCAGGTCGGTGCCCGACGAGGCGTTTCGCGCCTGGGCCACCCGTTCGGTCACCTTCTTGGCCGGCAGGTGGCCGCCCTCGCCCGGCTTGGCCCCCTGGCCGACCTTGATCTCGACCAAAAAGGACGAGTTGACCATCTCGCTGGTCACGCCGAAGCGCCCGCCCGCCACCTGCTGGCCGCGCCACCGCGGGTAGCGCCCGTAGAGGTCCTGGATCTCGCCGCCCTCACCGTTCATGGCGATCACGTTGGCTCGCTTGGCCGCCTCGGCGTAGGCGCGATACGCGATCTCGCCCTGCGAGCCGAAGCTCATCGGAGCAATGAAGATCGGGTAGGAGTGCAGCCCGACGCCGGGGTCGACCACCGAGGCGGCGATCGCCTCACGGTCGGACTCGAGATCGATCACGTGACGCAGGGAGATCGGCTGCTCGAGCTCGAGGCCGCGCACGCGCGCGGAGTAGTCCGAGTAGTCGCCGTTGCCGGCGCCCGCGGCCACCGCCGACCTGTAGACCTTGGGGTAGAAGCGGAAGCTCTTCGCCGGCTTGGAGTCCTCCTCGCCCGCCAGGACCCGCTGGCGCCGGTCACCGTCGAGATCCAGCTGCGCGAAGCCGGTGCCGCCGTGGCGCGAGGCGCCGAAGCCCACGGTGCCGAAGACCTTCGCGACCTCGGGCTTCAGCCCGATGGAGGAGAACAGCCGGGCGTAGCCGCGGACCTCGTGGATGCCGATCGTGGAGATGACCTTCTCGATGCCCTTGCGCAGCCCTCGCGCCAGGTGGTCTATGCCCGATGCGTAGTCGTCGAGCAGGGCGACCTCGATCATCGTGTAGGGGCAGACGCCGTCGGCGCCCAGGCCCAGCGCGAGCACCACGTCGTGCACGTTTCGCAGCGCGGCCGACCTGACCACCAGGCCGCAGCGGCGGCGCAGGTTGGGCTCGTCGCTGGCGGTCCAGTGCTCGCGCAGCGCGAGGTCCACGGCCGCCAGCGCCAGATGCGGGTCCAGGTAGCGCCGCCCGCCGTCGTAAGCGGTCCGGTCGTCGATCACCAGCAGCCGCGCGCCGTCGCGCACCGCGCCGGTGGCCTCGTGCTTGAGGCGATCGACCGCGCCGCTGGTGGACTCGGCGTCCAGGCAGGCGCAGTCCACGACCTTGGCCCGCCCGCGGAACTGCTCCCAGAGGTCCTCGAGCAGGTAGGTCTGGTGCTCGCGGGCAATCTGCCGGTAGCTCTCGTCGCTCAACGGAGCCAGGCCGTCGTGGCCGCCCAGGATCACCGGGAAGGCGGTCTCCACGGTGTCCATCGCGTCGGGCACCGCGTGGAGGCTGGGCCGCGGCCCGAGCACCGCGCGACAGGAGAAGTGCTCGACCTCCCGCTCGCGGTCGACGGCGGGATTGGTCACCACGGCCACGGACTCTTTGAAGAAGTCCGCGAGGTTCTGGCGTTCGGGGCTCAGGCAGGCCAGGGGCCCGTCGTAGCCCAGCGAGCTGATCGGCTCGGAGCCGGTGTTGGCCATCTGCTGCACGAGGCGCATGTCCTCGCGCTGCCAGCCAAAGCCGCCCAGCACCCGCGACTCCACCCGAACCGGCTCGGCCGGCCCGGCGCTCGAGTACCCGGGTATCTCGGCGCCCTGGAGCGGCCCCCCGACGGGAATCGCGTTCTGGAAGCCGGCGTCGTGGGCGTCTGCGCCGGTGCGCTCGCGCCAGCGCTCACAGAACAGGCGCTGCACCCTGTGGTGGTCGGTCAGCTTCGACTCGCCCTTCTTGCGGTCGATCGCCACCAGCAGCTTCTCACCGGGCGCGAGCGGCTTGGGCTCCTCGATCGTGTCGGCAACCGCGACCACCCCAGGCTCGGAGGCCAGGAGGTGGGTGGAGGGGGTCTCGAGGTGCCAGAGCGGCCTCAGCCCCAGGGCGTCGGTGGCGAACACGCACTCGTCGGCGTGACGCGCCAGCAGCGCCACGGGGCCCTGGGCGAAGGGCCCAAAGGCCTGGCGCAGGTACATGTAGAAGCCGCGCAGCTCCTCCGGCATGCCCTTGATCTCGTTTACGATCGGGGGCAGGGTCAGCTCGACGGCCTCGACCAGCGTGAGCCCGCCGCGGTGCACCAGCGAATCCACGGTTCGGTTGAGGTCCTGCGAGTCCGAGCCGCGCTCGGTGAGCGGCACGCCGATCATCTTCGCCTCCTGGCGCAGGCGGGCGATCGTGCTGATCTCGCCGTTGTGGGCCAGTGTGCCGAAGGGCTGAACGCGCTCGAGCGCCGGCCAGGTGTTGGTCGAGTAGCGGTTGTGCCCGAACACCGCGGCGGTCTTGACGCGCGGGTCGAGCAGGTCCGAGAAGTAGCCGCGCAGGGCGAGGGGGCCGCCGAGCACCTTGTAGACGACCGTGTCGGTCGAGCAGCTGGCCACGTGGATGTCCAGCTCGGCCTCGAGCTCGATCGTGAGCTCGAAGGTCAAGCGGGGGTCGTCGATCGCGCCGCCTATCTGCCAGAAGCGCGGCTCCTCCTCCCGCGCGGTGGGTCCCAGCGCGCTGGAGCTGACGGCATCGTGGCGCTCGGCCAATATCCGCAGGCCGGACTTGCTCAGCAGCTCGCGGGCCCGTCCCTTGACCCACTCGAGGTCGACCTTGCGTGGGATGAAGGCGTGCACGACGGTGAAGGAGGGGTCGAGCGCCAGCTTCGACGCGTGGCCGCCGGTGCGGATCTCCTCGCTCCAGATCTCGCGCGGGATGTCCACGAGGAGCCCGCAGCCATCGCCCTCGCCGTCCACGCTGCCGGCGCGGTGGAGCATCTTCTCGAGCGCCTCGATGGCGGCGGCGATCGGCCCGTGCGCCGGCTGCGCGTCCTTGGCGATCGACGCGTAGAGCGCGCACGCGTCACGGTCCTCGACGGTCTGCGGAGCCCGCTTCGGGCGGTAGGCCCGGGTGGGCGAGTAACGGTGCTCCATGTCTCTCCTCGGAGTCCACGCCTTCTCCGAGCGGGCGCGCGACGGGATGAGCCGAGAACTATACGGCGCGCACGCTACTCAGAGAGGCGTCCTCTCCAGTCGCTGACGGCGGCGCGCATGTGACCGGCACGGATCTGCTCGGCACGTGACTCGGCCGCGTAATCGACCGCCCCCT
>JALZII010000106.1 GCA_030860365.1 Actinomycetota bacterium | reverse complement strand
GATCGAGTCGGGGCACCTGCCCCCGCTCGAAGAGCTGCTGGCGCGGCCGGCCGACGAGACCCAGCGCGCCTCCTAAGAGAGGCAGGTCAGCGCGCTCGCAGGCTGAGCGCCCCCCTAAGCAGTAGCGCCCGCCACGAGCGGTCGCAGATGAGACGAAAGCCTGGCCTAAGCCGGGCGCTTGGTGCTGGCACAATCACGACCATGAAGGAGGCACCGATGAAGGTGACCGTGAACGGCCCGGAGCTGTCCGGTGACTACGTCGTCGCCGAGCAGCGTGATGACGGGGCGCTCGTGCTCGAACCGAAGCGCGAGCGGCTGTCCGAGGTGATCGCCGAGACAGATGGCCAGGTCTTCCGCGACGAGGAGTTCATAGCCCACCTGGAGCGGCTGGAGGCCGCCGAGGACCAGTTCCGCGAATCGCGGAATCGCCCTCGCGTCCCGTCGCTGGGCGAAGGGGGCTAGCGATGGCGAGGACGGCCGAGCAAGAGGCCCCGAAGACCTACACCGCCGTGCTGACGCCCGGCGAGGACGGCTGGATCTGCGCCCAGGTCGCCGAGGTTCCCGAGGCGATCGGCCAGGGGCGCACGCTCGAGGAGGCCAAGGCCAACGTCAGCGAGGCGCTCGGGCTCGCGCTCGAATGGCGTCGCGATGAGGGCGAGTCGCTTCCCGAGCCCGCGCAGGTGACCGTCACCCAGGTCACCGTCCCCGGCTCCTGAGCCGGCCGTGAAGCGGACAGAGCTGGAGCGCTGGCTGCGCTCCCACGGCGCCGAGCCCGTCAGCGGGCGAAGCCGGGGCGGCCACGACGCCTGGCGCCATGCGGAGACGGGAGCGAAGTCGTTCGTGCCACGCCACCGAGAGATCGGCGTTGGCGTGGCGCGAGCCATCTGTCGTCAGCTCGGCATTCCCCCGATCCGCAAGCGCTGACAGCCAAACGATCCGCGTCCCTAGCGGGGTGCGGGTAGCCGGTCTGGCGAAGGCGGGCCACAGCGCACGAGTGGCGGCCGGATTCGCGGCCCGACGAGATGAAGCCTGGCGCGAGCCGGGCGCTTCGTGCTGTTCGAAAGCGAACGGCCTCCTTCAAGGGACGGCCGCCAACCAGCCCGCCGCAAAGCGCTGAGGCCGATGCCGCGTGGGCGGCAGGAAGGAGGACTACGATCAGCCACATGGCCGTCGCACTTAAGAAGCTCGACCTCCACGAGGGTGATCTGGTGGAGATCGAGGGCCGCCGCTACGACGTCGTGCCCGACAAGCAGGGGGGGCTGACGTTGGAGCCCGCGATCACGATCGGCGTCGAGGAGCTGCGCCGCAGCCACGGCGAGCGGGCGGCCACCCAGCAGGAGATCGAGGACCAGCTCCCCGGTCTGCTGCCCCCCGACGGGGAGGGCTAGCGGTGGGCGACACCCGGGTGGCCGGCGAGCGCCTGGCCTTTGACGACGGCGTGTGGAGCCAGGAGGTCGACCGGCTGAACCGAGGCAGTGATGCCTACCGCAGCGCAGTCGCGGCGCGGCGGGCGATCGAGCGCCCCGGCGCCCAGGTTGCGCTGCGCGCCTGTGAGCCCGCGGCCAGCGATGGCACGCACCTTGGCGGCTGCGCGAAGGTCTACGTGCCGTTGGACGTCGAGGCCTCACAGGCCGACTACGGGTTCGTGTTCAGCCTGAACGCCCGGCCCGGCGGCCGCCTGGTGGCGCGCTTGGTGGCCTACGGCGAGCGACACCCCGCCGTCGGTCGCAGTGTGTACGAGCGCGCCCACAAGCGCCTGCACGGCCGCTACCCCGACCAGTAGCACCCCGGCCGCCTCCCACGGGAGCGCGGCCGTCGATCACCGGCAGAACGCGCCCCGGCCCAACGCCGGGCGTCTCGTGCTGCCCGAACACAAAGAACGGCCGCCCCCGAAGGGATGGCCGCCAAACCAGCCCGCCGCCGCCAATGTCCTCGAAGACACGGCGGCGGGCCTGAGCCCAAGGAGGCTAACGATGCACACCCTGTCCACCCGTGACCTCGCCGCGCTTGCCTACGAGCGCGGCGAGGAGTTCGACCCCGCCCTGACCCCGAGCCCCGAGCTGGTCGCCGAGCTCAGCCTGGGATCCCTGGCGGCGAGGCCGATCGAGGCCCCCGGCCCATACGAGCGCCGT
>JALZII010000105.1 GCA_030860365.1 Actinomycetota bacterium | reverse complement strand
CGCATGGAGTCCGCGCTGAGGCGCCTGCGCCTGGCCCGCTGAGCTCCTTTGTCGACGAGGTCCGGACGGGTCGAGGGCTCCGCGCCCTTGGCCGCGTCACGGCTTCGACACACGGTCCAAGCGAGAGTTCGTCATGTTGGACTTCGGTAGATAGGCGATGGGCTCTCCTGGCGACAACATTCACGGCGTGAGCGCGACTGTGACCGCCCTCGACCGCGATGGGATACGCGGTCAGCGGCGGTCACGGCCGGGGCCGCCCCCTCCCCACCGAGCCCCCCCGGTGACGGGACGGGCCTGGATCAACGGCCGCGAGGTGGGCGGAGTCAACCCGCGCTTCGCCCACCTTGCCGGCTCGTACGACTAGGGCTGCGGCGGCCAGCGAGGCGGTGGCGTGCGGCCGGCCGCCTCCCAGGACAGCTCCCAGACCCGCCGGCTGAGGGCCGCCTCCTGCTCGGCAGCCCGCGGCCCCAGGCGCGCGGGCAGCCGCTCGAGCTGGCGGCGCAGGAAGGCCAGGTCCACAGCCGCGGAATAGAGCTCTTTGCGCGCCTTGCGTTCCCGTCCGGCGTTGGCGCGGATGGCGCGCCGGCGCGCCCCCGGCGACGACAGCGCCGCGAGGTCGGCCGGCCCGAGCACGCCGTTGGCGACCTCCGGGCAGAGGCGCTCGCGAACCGCCCGGCCCTCCCGCGTTCGAGCCACGAGGGCGATCACCAGCACCACCACGAAAGTGGGAACCATGATCAGCGCATAGACCCCGACGAATCCAGCTCCCGACGCCGCGCTCGCCGAGCTGTTCCACACCGCGTGCAGCACGATCGCTGCCAACAGGCCGAGTGCGGCGAACAGACCCCGCGCCCCGCTTTGCTTCGAGCGGGCGGCGAGCGCGAAGCCGATGCCGGTGAGGCTCGTGAACAGCGGGTGCGCGAAGGGCGTGAGGATGCCGCGAGCGAAGAAGGTGCCTGCCAGGACGTCCTGGCCCTCGACCAGCGCACGCGAGTAGTAGAGGACGTTCTCGGTGAAAGCGAACCCCAGGCCCACCATCGCGGCGTAGACGATGCCGTCGAGGACGCCGTCCAGCTCGGTGCGCCGCCACTTGTAGACAGCCAGGAGGGCGATCGCCTTGGCGGACTCCTCGACCACCGGAGCCGACACGCTGGCTCCGTACAGCTCCCCGACGTCAGAGCCGAAGGTCTGGCTGACGATCGCCTGCCCGGTGCTGTTCACGATCAGGGCGATGCCCGTAGCCGCCCCCGCCCCCCACAGGAAGGTGAGCACGAGGAGCGTGAACGGCTCGGGCTCGTAGCGGTCGAGCAGGAGCGCCAGGCCAAGGTAGATGGGCACCGGGATGGCGGCCAAGATCAAGCCCGTGATCAGGGCCAGCGCCCCCACCTCGACACCGATGATCAGCAGGGAGCCGCAGGCCGCGGCGGAGAGGATCAGCCCTGCTCCGGCCGAGAGCAGGCCCGAGGCCAGGCGGCGGTTGTGCGACGCCGTGGGGGGAGGGCCCGGAGAGAAGCTCAGCTGTCGAGCGCGGCCATGACCGCGTCCAGGTCGTCCACCACGTCGGTGCCGAGGCGGACGTCGGCGTCGGCGTCGTACGGCGTAGGTCCCCGGGTGATCACCGCCAAGCGGCCGCCTGCGCCCAGAGTGACTGCGGGCAAAGCGGCCACGGGGTAGACCTCGAGCGAGGAGCCGACGCACAGCATCAGGTCGGCCTCCTCGGCCAGTGCGTGCGCCTCGGCCATCGCCTCGGCCGGCAGCAGCTCGCCGAAGAGCACCACGTCGGGCTTCAGCGGCGAGGCACAGGCCGGGCACTCGGGCGCTCCGTCGGTGTCCTCGAGCATCTCGACCACCCGCTCGAGCTCGACTCCCCCGCCGCACTCCAGGCAGACGCTGCGCTCGATGGAGCCGTGCATCTCGACCACCCGCTCGCTGCCGGCGGCGCGGTGCAGCCGGTCGATGTTCTGGGTGATCACACCGCGCACGTGACCCCGGCGCTCCAGCTCGGCCACCACCGCGTGGGCCCGGTTTGGCCCCTTGTCGCGCAGGGTCGTGAACCGCTGCGAGTAGAACCCCCAGAAGCGGTCGGGGTCCCGCCGGAAGGCGTCGATGTGGGCCACCTCCATCGGGTTCACGTTCTCCCACATGCCGGTGCCCGGCGAGCGGAAGTCGGGGATGCCTGAGGGCACGGAGATCCCAGCGCCGGTGAGGACCACCGCGCGCCCGGCCTCCCGGAGCAGCTCGGCGAGGCGAGCGACCTCGGTGACGGGACCGAACGTGCGGTGCTCGCCCGATCGACGATCGGGCTGCGCTCCTACGCTAGGCTCACCTGCCTTCGAACTTGGGCTTGCGCTTCCCAAGGAACGCCCCGATGCCTTCCTTCGCGTCTTCGGAGGCGAACACCTCGGCGAAGGCCTCGCCCTCTCGGCGCAGGCCCTCCCCCAGCTCGCCGTCCATGGACACCGACTTGATGCGCGCGATCGCCAGGGGCGCCTGCTCTGCGAGCTTGCGGGCCCACGACAGCGTGATGTCGAAGAGCTCGTGGTCGGGCACGACGCGGGTGGCCAGCCCGATCCGCTCGGCCTCGAAGGCGTCGATCGGCTCGCCGGTGAGGTTCATCTCCAGCGCCTTGCCCTCGCCCACCAGCCGCGGAAGGCGCTGGGTGCCGCCGAAGCCAGGGATGATCCCCAGGTTGATCTCCGGCTGGCCGAAGGAGGCCGACTCCGCGGCGATGCGGAAGTCGCAGGCCATCGCCAGCTCGCAGCCGCCGCCAAAGGCCAGCGAGTTCACGGCGGCGATCGTCACCGTCGGCGACGCCTCCATCGCGCGCATGAGCTCGTGGGCGGACTCGATGAGGTCCCGCCCCTCCTTCTCCGGCGACATCTTCGTGAACTGCTTGATGTCGGCCCCCGCGGAGAAGGTGAAGATGTTCGACGAGGCGAACACCACCGACCGCAGCTTGCCGTCGACCTCCGCCCACAGCTCGGACAGCTCCTGGATCACCTGCGGCGAGATCGGGTTTGCGGGCGCCCGGTCGAGCCAGACGATGCCCACGTCGCCGCGGGTCTCCAGCGCGATCGTCTCTCGTGCCTGGCCCTCATCGGGCTGGGCGTAGGGAAAGAAGCCCTGGCCGGTCTTCCTGCCCAGGCGGCCCTGGCCCACCAGGCGCCGCAGCACGGCGGGCGGGGCGAAGCCCTCGCCCCACTCCGACTCGGCGCGCTCGAGCCCCCCGAGCACCTCGTCGAGCCCGTCCCTGTCGGCTCGGGCGAAGGGGCCGGGCATGAGGCCGGCACCCATCATCATCCCCATCTCGATGTCCTTGGCCGCCGCCACGCCCTCCTCGAGGACCAGGCAGGCCTCGACGAGCGCCTTGAGGCTGAAGCGCTCGACCAGCGTGTCGGCAGCCGGCTCAGCCCCCGTGCTCATAGAAGCCCTTTCCGGTCTTCTGGCCCAGGTCGCCGGCGTGCACCAGCTCCTGCATCTTCGAGGAGACGACGAAGCGGTCGCCGTATGACTCGCGCAGGTGCTCGGCCACGTGCAGGACGGTGTCCAGGCCCAGCAGGTCGCTGAGGAAGAACGGCCCCATCGGGGCCGCGCCGGACTCCGAAACGATCCTGTCGACCTCCTTGACGTCGAGGTCCTCCTCCTCGGTCACGCGCCAGATCTCGGACACGGCGGAGTTCAGGATGCGGTTGACCACGAAGCCGGGCACCTCGTCGCAGCGGATGGCGGTCTTGCGGATCTGCTGGACGAAGTTGGCCGCGATCTGAGCCGTCTCCGCCGAGGTCTCGTCGCCCTCGACCACCTCGATCAGTCGCATCACCGAGGCGGGATAGAAGAAGTGGAAGCCAACCACCTGGTCGGGCCGCGTGGTGGCTTCGGCCATCTCGGAGATCGAGAGGGAGGAGGTGTTCGAGGACAGAATCGCGTGGCCCGGGGTGACCGCGTCCAGCTCGGCGAAGACCGCCTGCTTGATCTCCATGCGCTCGGGCACGGCCTCGATCACGAAGTCGACGTAGCCGAAGCCCTCGTAGGAGGTGGTGCCATCGATGCGCCCGAGGACCTCCTCGAGCTGGCGATCGGCGTCCTGCTGGGTGATCTTCTCCTTCTCGACCAAGCCGCCGAGGTGGCCCTGGGTCACCTGGCGGGCCTTGTCGAGACCCTGGTCCACGAACTTCTGGTCCACGTCCTTCAGGATCACCGGTACACCGGCGCCGGCGACCACCTGGGCGATCTCGCCCCCCATGGTCCCCGCACCGACGACCGCGGCTTTGTATACGAACAAGTTGAGCCCTTTCCGGGTCGGCTGCGGCCGAGCAGGCTAGTGCATACGGCCGCGGCTCTGGGGGATCGGCGAGTGTCGAGGCGCCTCGAACAGCCGGGCCCCGGGTCGCCCCCGGCCGACCGGCGGTTTCGGCTGGGGGCTCGCGCCCCTCGGTGGCGTCGGCGGCGTAGCGGCGCAGGGTGCGCTCCAGGGCGTCGCGCAGCGCGCGGCGGATGAACAGGGCGTCGGCCATCGCCTGAAGCGGACCGCCGTGGGACAGCTCGTAGTCGATGCGGACCTCCACGCGGGTGACGCCCTCCTCCGCCGCTGCGAAGGCCGCGCTCTGCACGCCCCCGCAGGGCCTCGTCGGTGATCTCCGTGGCAAACCGGTGCAGCGAGTCGTCGGTGACTTCCTCCTTCACCCGCCCGCGGCCGCCGGGCGTGGAGGTCCAGACCACCGTTGCGCCGCGCTCCGGCCACTCCCCCTGCAACTCGGCCACCCTGGCCGAAGCCCTCGACGAAGCCGGGCCAACGCTCCAGATCGGTCCACAGTCCTCGTGCGTGCTGCGGCGAAAGCGGCACCACGGTCGCGGCCTCGACCGCCCGGGTCACTCCCCGTAGACCTCGCGGCGGATGGCGGCGATGCTCTGCTGCACCGAGTCCAGGAAGGGCTCGACCTCGTCGCGAATGCGCTCGTACTCCTTCCGCCCCTCGCCGGTGATCGAGTACAGGCGGCGGGTCCGGCGCTCGGGGTGCTCCCAATGGCCCTCGATCAGGCCCCGGCCTTCGAGGCGCCGCAGCAGCGGGTACATGGTGTTCGGGTTGACCGAGAGCACGCCGGCCGTCACCTCGGCGATGCGCTCCATGAGCTGGTTGCCGTAGGAGTCCTCGGCTGCGATGAAGTGCAGCACCAGCAGCGGCAGCACCTCTCGCCGGCGAAGCCCGCCGGCGAACGGGTCGCCGCCGCGCTTGGGCGCGCGCTCGGAGGGGGGCTCGGTGATGGCGCCCGCCTGGGCCACCGCCTCGCGCACGGCCTCGCTGCGCCGCGGACTCTTGCGCGTCTGAGCCACCCGGCAAGCCTGACAGGCGGCGACGCGATCACCCGACCAACTAGCTTCCCCACCCTCTGGCGCGCATGAACCCGCGCAGAGCGCCCAGCGCCAGCGCGCTCGCGCCCGCGGTGGCGATGCCGGCGGCCAGGGGCACAGGCCGTCCCCTCGAGCCCGCCGTAGGGGGCCCGGGTGCACGTCCCAAGAGGGTTTCGTGGAGGTTTCGTGCAGGCGTCGGGGCCGCCTGCTCGGCCCGCAGCGCCGGAGGGCCGCCTCGCGGCGACCCCCGACACAGCGTTCTGTCCAGGCGCGCGCTACGCCGTCGCGGCGGCCGGCTCCTCCACCTGGCGCGGCATCAGCGTCTCACGGGCGATCACCAGGCGCTGGATCTGCGAGGTGCCCTCGTAGAGCTGCATGATCTTCGCGTCGCGCATCAGCTTCTCGACCGGGTACTCCTTGATGAAGCCGTAGCCGCCGTAGACCTGCACGGCGTCGACCGCCACCTCCATCGCGGAGTCGGCGGCGAAGCGCTTGGCGTGCGAGGAGATCAGCGTGTTGCGCTTGCCCTGGTCGAGCTCGACACCCGACTTCCAGACCAACAGGCGGGCCGCCTCGATCTTGGTGGCCATGTCGGCGATCATGAACTGGATCGCCTGGTGCATGGCGATCGGCACGCCGAACTGCACGCGCTCCTTGGAGTAGTCGGTGGCGAACTCGAAGGCCGCCTGCGCGATGCCGACGGCCATGGCCGAGACGCCCGGGCGGGTGCGGTCCAGCGTGGCCATGGCGAGCTTGAAGCCCCTGTTCTCCTCGCCGAGGAGGTTGGCCTCGGGGATCTCGACGTCGGAGAACGAGATCATCGCGGTGTCGGAGGCGCGCTGGCCGAGCTTGTCTTCCTTCTTGTCGACGGACACGCCGTCGAGCTCGCGCGGCACGACGAAGGCCGAGATGCCGCGGTGACCGGCCTCCTTGTCGGTCTTCGCGTAGACCGTGTACCAGTCGGCGTGCGAGCCGTTGGTGATGAAACACTTGCTGCCGTTGATGACGTACTTGTCGCCCTGCTTGACGGCGCTGGTCTTCATGCCCGAGACGTCGGAGCCCGCGTCGGGCTCGGTCAGGCAGAAGGAGGCGAGCTTGGGCTCCTCGGTCAGCGGCGTGAGGAACTCGCGCTTGGTCTGCTCCGAGCCGCCGAGGATCACCGGCGAGGTGGCCAGGCCGTTGCACATGAGCGAGGTGCCGATGCCCGAGCAGCCCCAGCCCAGCTCCTCCTCGATCAGGCAGCCGGTGAGGTAGTCGAGGCCCGGGCCGCCGTACTCCTCGGGGATGTGGGAGTTCATGAGTCCCACCTCCCAGGCCTTTTCGACGATCTCCTGCGGCCAGGTGGCGTCGCGGTCGTAGTCCCACGCCACGGGACGGATCTCCTTGGTGGCGAAGTCGTGCGCCAGCTCGCGGATGTCCTTTTGCTCGTCGGTCAGGGTGAAGTCGACCAAGGGGATTGCTCCTCTGTGTGCGCGGGGCCGCCGGCGCCCGATTGATTCGTCAGTCAAGTCTTTCCGAAGAGGGTACCGGACCCCCGCGGAGCCGACAAGCGCACCGCCTGGGAGCATTGCCTGAGCACCATGGACGTCGCCATCCCGCTCTTCGATCGCTTCACCGCCCTCGACGCCGTGGGCCCTTACGAGGTGCTCTCCCGCCTGCCCGATGCCCGCGTTACCTTCCTGGCCCACGAGGCCGGGCCGGTGACCACCGACAACGGCATGGTCACCCTGACCGCCGATAGGGCGCTCGAGGACCTTCCCCGCCCCGAGCTCGTCATGGTGCCCGGCGGCCCCGGCGCGGGCGACCTGCTCGACGACGAGCGGATGCTGGCCTGGATCGGCGAGGCCCACGAGCATTCGGAGTGGACCACCTCGGTGTGCACCGGTTCCCTTCTCCTCGGTGCCGCCGGGGTGCTCGACGGCCTGCAGGCGACCAGCCACTGGCTCGAGCTGGAGGCGCTCGAGCGCTTCGGCGCTCGGCCGACCGGCCGCCGCGTTGTCGAGGAGGGCAAGGTCGTGACCTCGGCCGGGGTCTCGTCGGGCATCGACATGGGGCTGATCCTGGCCGCCCACATAGCCGGCGAGGACCTCGCCAAGGCAATCCAGCTGATGATCGAGTACGACCCCGAGCCGCCCTTCGACTCGGGCTCTCCGAACAAGGCTTCCGCGGAGCTCGTCGCTACGATCCGCGAGCGCAGGGCGGCCGGGAGCGGAGCGCAGCCCGACCGTTGATCGGGTGAGCACCGCATCCCCGTTTACTCAGATAGCGAGCTTCAGCGCGAAGTAGATGCCCACGCCGAGCGCCGCGACGACGAAGACCATCAACCCGACCTGATCGTCGTAGAGGACGGGACGGCCAGGGGCGAAGGACCTGCGGCGAAGCCGCTTCCACATGCCGTCAGACTCTAGGGCGATGGAGTTCGGGACGGTGCTGCTCGTCATCTGCGTGGTGGGGGCGGTCGTCGGGGTGCTGAGCTTCTGGGACACCGGGAGCGCGGCTGGGGGCGCCCAGGCCCAGGAGGAGCTGCGGCAGCTGCTCGAGGCGAAGTCCGCGCGACGTGAGCGACGGGAGGCGCCGCTTGACGTCGAAGCCGAGATGGCGGCGCTCAGCCGCCCGGCCGCCCCGCCGCCCGACGCCGCCCTGCGCGACGAGGTGCGCCAACTGGTGCTGGCTCGCAACGAGCGGCGCGCAAGGCGCGCAAGACAGGGCGACCCGCCCTTCGACGTGGAGGCCGAGGTGGAGAGACAGCTGAGTCAGCTGGGCGGCCGATCCGATATATAGGCGCCCGATGGCTCGTTCCGCCACCCCTCACCGAAGCATCTAGTGGCCGACCGCCGCATCGACCTCGACGAGCTCCTGGTACGCCCGGGGACTTACCTGAACCCTCAGACCGAGGTGCTGGTGGTGGTCGACGACTCCTCCTCGATCGACGGCGAGATCTTCAACCTCGAGGAGTTCGAGGGCGCCGACTGGGTGATCATCTCGGACGAGGTGCCGGTGGAGGACTCCCGCCGCGACGAGCTGCTCGAGGACTTCCAGTCCCACTACGCGGGCGGCGACCACCGTCAGGTCGGTTCCGGCGCCGCCGACGACGGCGACGACGACGAAGACGACGAGCCGCAACCTCCGACCCCTCTCGAAGAGGGCGAGGAATAGCCTCTGAGGCAGCCGGTCCTTTGAGGCCCGTCTACTACCTCGGGATCTTCATCCCGACTGCGCTGGCCCTGGAGCTGGCGCACGCCTCCCCGCTGCTCGTCTTCGGCGCCGCGGCGCTGGGCGTGATCCCCACCGCCGCGGCGATGGGCGAGGCCACCGAGGTGATCGCCTCCAAGACCGGGCCGGGCATCGGCGGGCTGCTCAACGTGACCTTCGGCAACGCGCCGGAGCTGATCATCGCCTTCCTCGCCCTGCTCGAGGGTCTGCAGGAGGTGGTCAAGGCCTCGATCGTGGGCTCGATAATCGGGAACATCCTTCTGGTGCTGGGGGCAGCGATGGTGGTGGGAGGGCGCAATCGCGACAAGCAGACCTTCAGCGCCACCGCCGCCAACGCGCAGTCGGGCATGCTGCTGCTCGCGCTGGCGGCCCTCATCCTGCCCGCGGTCTTCCAGCTCATCCACGGCGGCGGCCTGCCGGGCATCGGGGAGGAGCGTGTGAAGTTCGGCAGCGACCTCGAGAAGCTGTCCCTCGCGGTGGCGCTGGTGCTGATCGCCAGCTACGTCGCCGGCCTGGTCTTCTCCCTGAAGACCCACCGGCGGGTGTTCAACCCGTTCGACGACTCCGAGGCCGACGAGCACGCCGGCTGGACCATGCGCCGAGCCGTCATCCAGCTGACGGTGGCCGCGGTGCTGGTGGGCCTCACCAGCGAGCTGCTGGTGGGCTCGGTGTCCGAGGCCTCCAAGGAGATCGGCCTGTCGGAGTTCTTCGTCGGCGTCTTCGTCGTGGCCATCGTGGGCAACGCCGCCGAGCACTGGGTGGCGGTGCTCGCGGCGGCCAAGGACAAGATGGACCTGGCGGTGAACATCGCGATCGGCTCGAGCGCCCAGATCGCCCTGTTCGTGGCCCCGGTGCTCGTGCTGCTCTCGTTTGTCGTGGGGCCCAATCCCCTCGCCCTGGTCTTCAACGGCTACGAGATCGCAGCGATGCTGTTCGCGGTGCTGATCGCCAACTTCGCCACCCAGGAGGGCGAGACCAACTGGTTCGAGGG
>JALZII010000217.1 GCA_030860365.1 Actinomycetota bacterium | reverse complement strand
CCAGCACGGTGCAGCCCTTCGCCCAGGCGGCGTTGGAGCTCTTCCAGGAGGAGAACCCCGACGTCCGCATCACAGTCGGCGGCGCGGGCACCGGCGACGGCTTCGAGAAGTTCTGCCGCGGCGAGCTGGACATCGCGGACGCCTCGCGGGCGATCGAGGACGAGGAGACGG
This sequence comes from Actinomycetota bacterium, assembly GCA_030860365.1. Lineage (GTDB taxonomy): Bacteria > Actinomycetota > Thermoleophilia > Solirubrobacterales > Thermoleophilaceae > JACCZR01. Next base: position 2,759 of record JALZII010000217.1, on the reverse strand, counting down.
CGGCCTGCAAGAAGGCGGGCGTCGCCCCTACGGAGCTCCAAGTCGCGAACGACGGCATCGCCGTCGTCTCCAACAAGGGCCTCCCGGTAAAATGTATGAAGACCGATCAGCTCAAGGAGCTGTTCGCACCGAAGTCCAAGGTCAAGAACTACTCCGAGCTGGGCTCGGGCCTACCCAGCAAGCCGGTCTCGCTGTTCAGTCCGGGCGAGGAGTCGGGGACCTTTGACTTCTTTACCGAGACGGTCCTCGAGACGGATGCCGAGCAGCGCCAGAGCAACGTTCAGACCTCCCCTGACGACAACGTCCTCGTGACGGGTGTCTCCGGTGAGAGCAGCGCGCTGAGCTACTTCGGGTTCTCGTTCTACGATCAGAACAAGGACAAGCTCAACCTGGTGCAGGTGGACGGCGGCAGCGGCTGCGTCGCTCCGTCGACCGCGACGATCCAGGACGGCAGCTACAAGCCGCTGTCCCGGCCGTTGTTCATGTACCCGAGCGCGAAGTCCATCAAGAAGCCGCAGGTGAAGGCCTTCATGGACTTCGTGATCAAGAACCAGGACAAGATCTCCAAGGCGGCCAAGATCGTGCCGATGACCTCGGAGCAGGCGACGAAGTCACAGCAGAGCCTGACCACGGCCGAGCAGGGCTGAAGGCAGGCACGGCAGGCAGATGGAAGCCACCTCGGCAGGAGCGACGGGAGCCCCCCGTCCGGACCTCTACCGGACGAGGACCCGTCGCTCCACCGGGGAGGCGGCCATCCGGTACGCGCTCCTCGCGGCGGCGCTGGTCTCGGTTCTCACGACCACCGGAATCGTCTTCTCGCTGCTCGAGGAGACGGTGGTCTTCTTCGGCGACGTGGGCGTGGGCGAGTTTCTGTTCGGGACGAAATGGGCGCCCCTCGCCGGCGGCGAATCGCAGTCCTTTGGGGTCGTCCCGCTCGTCTTCGACACCCTCTACCTCACCGGCATCGGCCTCCTGGTGGCGATTCCCTTCGGGCTCGGCTCGGCCATCTATCTCTCCGAGTACGCCAGCCCCCGGGTCCGCAAGACGCTCAAGCCCATTCTCGAGGTGCTCGCGGGCGTGCCCACGATCGTCTTCGGCTACTTCGCCCTGACCTTCGTCACCCCCGTCATCCTCAAGGGCCTCGGCCTCGAGGTCGGCTCGTTCAACGCGCTGTCCGCGGGGCTCGTGCTCGGCGTGCTGGTGCTGCCGACCATCGCCACGGTGGCCGACGACGCGCTGACGGCCGTGCCGGGCTCACTGCGCGAAGGCGCCTTCGGCCTGGGGGCCTCGCGCATGCAGGTGTCCGTCCGGGTGGTGCTCCCGGCGGCGCTCTCGGGCGTGGTGGCGGCTCTGGTGCTCGGCGCCTCGCGGGCCATCGGCGAGACCGTGATCATCCTCATCGCCGGCGGGCAGAAGGCCAACCTGACGCTCGATCCCGCCCAGGCCATGCAGAACATGGCGGCCTTCATCGCCGCCGCCTCGCGGGCGGACATCCCCACGTCCGGGCCCAAGTTCGGCGCGATCTTCGCGGTCGGCACGACGCTGTTCCTCATGACGCTCTTGCTGAACGCCATCTCCATCCGGTTCGTCCGCAGGTACCGGCAGGTCTACGAATGAGCACTGTGCCCGAGGCAAGCCTCTCCCGCAAGGTCGTCGAGCGCGCCTCCAGCGGCCGGCGCACCAAGGACCTGATGTTCCGCCTGGCGCTGCTGTTCAGCGTGAGCGTCGGCTTCGTGGTGCTCGCCGCGCTGGTGCTCGACGTGCTGATCGACGGTGGCTCGCGCCTGTCGCTCGACTTCATAACCAGCTTCCCCTCGCGCATCTCACCTGAGAGCACCGGCGTACAGTCGGCGCTGCTCGGGACGATCTACCTGATGGTCCTGTGCGCGGTCTTCATCGTGCCGGTCGGGGTGGCCACCGCCGTCTACCTCGAGGAGTACGCCGACCGCGAGAGCCGCCTCAGCCGCCTGATCGAGGTGAACATCCAGAACCTCGCGGCCGTCCCTTCTGTGGTCTACGGCATCCTCGGCCTGGCCTTCATCGTGCGCGGCCCGCTGGGCCTCGGGCCGGTGCTGCTCGCCGGCGCGCTCACGCTCGGGCTGCTGGTGCTGCCGGTGGTCATCATCGTCGCGCGCGAGGCGATCCGGGCGGTGCCCTCGTCGATCCGGGAGGGCTCCCTGGCCCTCGGGGCCACCCAGTGGCAGACGATCTGGAAGCAGGTGCTGCCCGGCGCTCTGCCGGGGATCGCCACCGGGGTCATCCTCGCTCTCTCACGCGCCATCGGCGAGACGGCGCCGCTGCTGGTGATCGGCGCCGCCACGTTTGCGCGCTTCAATCCCGAGGGGATCACCGATCGCTTCACCGCGATGCCTCTCGCGATCTTCGAGTTCGTGAGCGACCCCGACACCGAGTTCCGGGCGGCGGGGGCGACGGCGATCATCGTTCTTCTCGCCATGCTCGTCGTGATGAACGCCGGGGCCATCTTCCTGCGCAACCGATACGAACGGAAGTGGTGATCTACAGTGGCTGACCGAGTGACCCAGGAGCCCGACAGGCAGGAGCGCGAGGCCCAGGCGGCCACGGGCGCAACGCCCTCCACCAGCAGCGAGGGCCACCCGGCCACGCTGCAGAACGAGGCCCACGGGCAGAAGCCGGCCGCCAGCACTCGCGAGGCGATCTACGACCTCGACGACGTCGGCGTGGCCTACGGCGGCGTGCCCGCCGTTCGGGAGGTCAACTTCCCGATCTACCAGCACGAG
>JALZII010000194.1 GCA_030860365.1 Actinomycetota bacterium | reverse complement strand
CTCAGCGGCTCGCCGCCGGCAAAGATCAGGCCCTCGTTCTTGGCGCCGGTTATGCCGAAGTCCGCGTGCGAGGCCTCGCCGATGCCGTTGACCGCGCAGCCAAGCACGGCGACCTCGATCGGCTCGTCGTAGGCCTCCAAGCGCGTCTCGACCTCGGCCACCACGGTGTCCATGTCGAACTGGAGGCGGCCGCAGGTGGGGCAGGCGATCAACACCGGGCCCCGCTCGCGCAGCTTGAGGGCCTTGAGGATCTCCCAGGCGACCTTGACCTCCTCCTCGGCGTGGAAGGTGGAGAGCGAGATCCGCACGGTGTCCCCGATGCCGTCGGCCAGCAGCGTGCCCAGCCCGACCGCCGACTTCAGCGAGCCGGTCCACTTGGTGCCGGCCTCGGTGATGCCGAGGTGGAGGGGGTACGGGATGCGCTCGGAGAGCAGGCGGTTGGAGGCGATCGTGTTCGGCACGCTCGTGGACTTGATCGAGACCTTGAAGTCGGTGAAGTCCAGGCGCTCCATCAGCTCGACGTACTCGACGGCGGCGGCGACCAGCGCTTCGATCGAGTTCTCGCGCTCGAGCTCGTGCAGGTGCTTGGGCAGCGAGCCGGAGTTGACCCCTATGCGCAGCGGGGTGCCGGCAGCCTTGGCTCGGTCGGTCACCTCGCCGGTCTTCTCGTGGCCGCCGATGTTGCCGGGGTTGATGCGCACGCAGTGGGCGCCGGCGTCGATCGCCTTCAGGGCGAGCGTGTGGTTGAAGTGGATGTCGGCGATCACCGGGATCGGCGACTCGACCACCAGGCGCTTGAGCGCGTCCACGTCCTTGTCGCGCGGGATGGCGCAGCGCACGATGTCCCCCCCGGCGTCGGCGATGGCCCGGATCTGCCTGAGGGTGGCGTCGTAGTCCGCCGTCTCGGTCTTGGTCATCGACTGCACGGCGACCGGCGCCCCGGCGCCGATCTTCACTCCACCGACGTCGATCTGGCGCTCTGAGGGCACCCCTTCAGGGTATCGGGCCGCCTGCTCGACTCCGCTGGGCCCTCTGCACCGCGGCTACGCGGCGGCTCCTCACGCCGCACGATCGCCGCCCGCGAGGCCAGGCTTCAGCGACGCTGGGCCGGTACGCCCCGCGCACTGCGAAAGGCGGCCGCCACTTCGCGCGTTTGCGTCTCCGCTCCGAGCGGAAAGATGTGCAATGCGTCCACCCCGGGCAACTCAGCCAAGTCGGTGGCCAGCTGCGTTGCGAGCTCCACGCCGCCACCCAGGCTGATTTGGCGATGCGCAGCGTCGGACAGCACACAGCCCGGGAGTCGTCGGACGTGGTCGGCCATCCTTTCGTTGCGCAGCAAAGCCACGCCCGCATAGAAGTGGATGCCGGCCAACAGATCGCCAGCGCGGTCCAGGAAAGCGCGTAGCGCATGCACGTCAAAGACCATCTGGGACTGCAGGAACTCGGCGCCGGCCGCCAGCTTGCGCTTGAGCAGGCGCAATTCGCGATCGGGCTCCGGCGCGAACGGGTTGACGACCGCGCCAACGGCAAGCTCGCGGGGCGCCGCCCACCCTTTGACTTGGGCAATCAGCGCCGTCGCTGTCAGGTCCTTGACCCGTGCCACACCCTCCACAGGATCGCCATACAGGCACAGGACGCCCTCGGACTCCAGCGCGGCCGCACCAACGACCTGCGACTGAAGCGCCAGGCGGTTGCGATCACGGCAGGAGACATGCACGACCGTCGCGACGCCCTGTTCCCGAGCGAGGGCCACGGCAGCCAGCGGCGACATCCGCGACTGACCAGCGTGATTATCGGTCAGTCCAACTAAGTCGACGGTGTCCGCCAAGGCCGCGATTCGGTCGCGCACGCGCGCGGCGTCCGGCTTGCTGGGGAGCGAAACCTCAGCCGAGGTCAACGCGGTCGCGGGCACGACGCAAAGGCTACCCCGCGGCGTTCGAACTCGACCATCGGCAGGCGCATCAAAGTGGTGAAGCGGTCGAGTGAGACAGCGACCTCGGAGCGGTGAAGGACAGCTCTAGCCCAGCAGCACGCCCATGCGCCGCAGGCGCTCGTCGGCCTCAGGCGGCCAGTCGGCCGGATCGGGGGCCCACCAGGCGAACTCGTCGTGCTCGGCGTCGGGCACCGGTAAGGCGTCCGAGGGCACGGTCACCTGCCCCACGAGCATCGCCAGCCCGCTGGGCAGGCGGACCAAGGCCTCGACCGCGACCTCCGAGGGCCGCAGCTGCCACTCCTCGTCCAGCTCGCGGGTGAGCGTCTGCACCGGGCTCTCCCCCACCTCGACCGCTCCGCCCGCGCCGAGGGCCCACTGCTCGGCCCAAGTGGCCAGCCAGCTGGCCCGCCGCCCCGCCAGCCAGCGCCCGTCCTCGCGGCGGACTACGCATAGCGCGGTGAGCGAGTCGCAGGCCTCGCTGTCGACCAGCCGCAGCGCCCAGCGGGCGGGCTGGAGCTCCAGCCACAGCCCCCCGTCGCGCGCCTCGTGGTCGCGCATGCGGGCCGCCATGCCGTCGTGGGCGGGCGAGCCGCGCTCTGCGAGCTCGGCCACCCGGGCATCGGCGGCCGCGCTCAGCTTCGCGGGAGGCTCGTATTCAGCCTGGTGCCAGCGCACGTCCACGTCCCCGGGGGCCCAGGGGCCGCGGGCCAGCAGGGCCGCGCGGTTTCTCACCCGTCGAGCTTAGGGCCCGCTCAGCTGTAGAGCCCCTCTATCTCGTCGGCGTACTTCTCGGCGATCGGCTTGCGCTTGAGCTTCATCGTCGGCGTCAGCTCGTCGCCCCCGGGCTCCCACTCGGTAGGCAGGATCACGAACTTCTTGATCTGCTCCACGCGGGCGAGCTGC
>JALZII010000160.1 GCA_030860365.1 Actinomycetota bacterium | reverse complement strand
CCCGCGCGAGCCATCACGGCAGGATCGGGGCCCCCGTCGCCGAGAGCTGACGCCGAGCGCCAGAGGATGCGCTCGCGCAGACGGGCCGACACGGGCTAGGCCACGGCCGCGGATACAGGCGCCATCGCGGCAGAGCCCATCTGGCGGCTTCCGTACAGGGCCCCGATCAGCACCTCTGTGACCTCGGGGTCGAACTGGGTGCCGGCACCTCGAGCCAGCGCGCGAATCGCCTCGCCGTGCGGCATGGCGGCGCGGTAGGGGCGGTCGGAGGTCATGGCGTGGTAGGCGTCGCAGGCGAGGATGATGCGAGCGCCGATCGGGATCTGGTCTCCCACCAGGCCGTCGGGATAGCCGCTGCCGTCGAAGCGCTCGTGCTCGTGGCGCACCACCCGAGCCACCGTGCCGTAGTCGGGGATGGCGCGGAGTATGCGCTCGCCGATCTCGGGGTGCTGGCGCATCACCCGCCACTCGTCCTCGTCGAGCCCGCCGGGCTTGTGCAGGATGTCGTCGGGGATCGCCACCTTGCCGATGTCGTGAAGCAGGGCGCCCATGCGCACCTGCTCGATCTCTTCGTCCCCGAGAGCCAGGCCGCGCCCCACGCGCACCGCCAACTCGACCACGGACTCGGAGTGCTCGCCGGTGTACCGGTCCCTCTCGGTCAAGGCCTCGATCAGCGCGTTGGCCGCGTCCTGGTCACGCTCGTGGGACGCATTGCCGGCGCCGTCTTGGATTACGACCCGGCCACCGGGCCGCTCGCGGGCGGCATTCAGCCCGTCCTCGGCGGCCGACCACAGCTGCCCAGAGGACATCTCCGGCTTGAAGGCCGCGATCCCGATCGATGCCGTGACGGAGCGGACCGGGTCGACGCGCAGGACCTCCAGCTCGAGTAAGACGCGTTCGAGCCAACGAGCTGCCTGGTGGCCCTCGGTCTCGGGGAACATGACTCCGAGCTCGTCGGCTCCGAGGCGCGCGACGAGATCCGAGGCGCGCGTCTGGTCGCCGACCACTGAGGCGACCGCCTTCAGGACGCCGTCGGCCGCCTCGCGACCGTGGCGCGGGGCGAGGTCGTGGAAGCCGTCGATTCTGAGGAGGGCGAGGCTCAACGGACGCCCGTAGCGCGTGGAGCGCTTGACCACGTCATCGAGCTTGCCGGCGAAGACCTTGTGGTTGGCGAGCCCCGTGAGCTCGTCGCGGATCGCACGCGTCTCGAGCTCGCGCTCGAGCTCGGCTATGCGAGCGTGCGCAGCGTCCAGCCGGCTCGTGAGTTCCTTCTGTTCGCGCCTCTTTGCGCCCACGTGGCGAGACTCGGCCTGCTGGATCGCAAACGTGAGACCCAGGTGCGCCCAGGTGGACGAATTGCGGCCAAGTGGACGAAGGTTGCTAAAGCCGCAGCGTGTGCCCGTGGTCGCGCAGCCAGCGCTCGTGGAGGCGATAGTCCGGACGACGAGCTGCGAGCAGCGACCAGAAGCGCTCCGAGTGGTCGGGCACGCTGAGATGGGCCACCTCGTGCTCGACCACATAGTCGAGGATCTCGCGCGGCGCGAGCAGAAGCCGCCAGTTGAAGCTCATCGCACCCGACGACGAGCAGCTGGCCCAGCGCGTGCGCTGCCCGCGAATCTGCAGGCCTGTGTAACGCTCACCGGCGCGGAGGGTGGCAGCGTCGAGGCGGGACTTCACTTCGGCCCGCGCCCGGCGGCGAAACCACGCCTCGAGCTCTGTCCGCAGGTCGTGTCCGCCGCCGAGGGCCACGCAGAGCTCGTCTTCGAAGTGGGTCACGTGGGCGCGGGCCCGGCCGGGGTCGGTGCGCACGCGCAGCGCGAGCCGGTCGCCCAGGTAGGGCAGCTCACCTCCGTCGTGGAGCCGGGCGGGCGGATGGGCCTCGGCCGAACGCCGGTAGCGGCGCAGCGTGCGCTCGATCCAGGGGCGCTTTTCGGCCACGAATGGCTCGACGCGCGAGAGCGGGAAGCGCTCGGGGACGACCACCTCGACCCCGTCGGCGCTCACCACGATCCGGGCGTGCCGGGCCCGGCGCGAGCGGCGGATGCAGTAGGGATCGGGGCTCACCGGGCGTCGACCACCGCGTCGTAGGTCGCGGCGACCTCGCGGGCCAGCGCCGGCCACGAGTAGCGCCCGCGGGCGGCGGCCATTGCGGCATCGCCGCGGCGGCGGCGCTCGGTGTCGCCGTTCACCGCCTCGGACAGGGCCTCGACCATCGCGTCCTCGTCGTCGGGAGGCACGAGCCAGCCGGTCTCGCCGTCGTCGACGATCTCCGCCGGCCCGTGGGCGTCCACCGCGATCGCCGGCAGCCCGCAGGCCATCGCCTCGACGAGCACCTGTCCGAACTGCTCGCGCACCGAGGGCAGCACCAGGAGGTCCGCCGCGTTGAGCCCGTCCGGAAGGTCGGCGTGCCCGCGCCAGCCGGCGAGGAAGACGTGGTCATCGCCCGTTTCGCGCACCACGTCCAACGGGTGCGGGCCCTCCCACTCGCCGGGAAAGCCGCCGAGCAGAACGAGCGGGGCGGGGCGGTCGAAGGTCCCGCGAGCGCGCGCGTGCGCGCGTATGAGCAGGGGGATGCGCTTGACCTCGGTGTACCGGCCCACGTAGAGCAGCACACCCCCCTCCTTGAAGGGCTCGAGCTGGTCCTCCGAGTACGCGACGCTGCCGGGCTTGGCCGACCTGTCCCAGCCCCGCGGCTCTTCCACCAGCCACTTTCGCCACTGGTCGACGCGCGCCGAGCCGCACACCGGGCGCCGCTGAAAGCCCACGGGATCGAACCCGTTCGGCGCCCACACCACGCGGCCGGGGTCCACCCCCAGCATTGCTGGGACGCGGCGCACCGCGTCGGGCGACAGGACGAAGAGCCGCTCGCAACCCTGCGCCCAGCGCCGCATGCGCTCGGCCCAAGCCGCCGCGTGGTCCCAGCCCTCGGGTGGCCCTTCGTCTATCTCGCGCAGCATCAGCAGCTCGGTTCCGTGCAGATGGCCCACCCTCGGGACCGCGGAGAAGGCGCGCTCGGCCGCCTCGTTGAGAGGGGTGAGATGGTGCAGGTGCAGCACGTCGGCCGTCGCCGCTCCGGCGCGGCCCAGGTGGTCGATCCAGGTCTCGACCAGGCGCTCGTAGTCGGTGTCGTCCACCGACGTGAAGATCCGATCCGGAGCTCCCGCCCGGTCCTCGTAGGAGGGCTGGAACGGGGGGTCCGCCCTCAGCGGGTCGGGGGCCTGGGCGGCAGCCGTGTAGTCCAGCGCCCGAACGTCCAGGGCTCCGTAGAAGGTCGCGGCGTTCGACTCCTCCCCCACCGCCCCGAGCGAGCCACACGCGATCGTGGCCTCCCAGCCGGACGCAGGCAGCGCACCGGCCAGATAGCGGGCCACCTGCGCCGAGCCCCCACGGGGGAAGAAGATCAGGGCGAGCAGCGCGCGGCGAGCCACGCGCGGGAATCTAGGAGGAGGGCCGGTCGGGCGGGGATGGGGTCAGAGGATCACCGGCACCGCGCCGCCGTCGGCCGACCACGCGGCTCCGGTCACGTTCGACGCGCGCTCCGAGCACAGGAATGCGATCACCCAGGCGATCTCCTCCTCGGTCCCGAAGCGCCCGAGGGGGATCTTGTCCGCTTGGGCCGCCAGCACCTCCTCGCGGTCGATCCCCTTCTCGGCGGCCACCTGGTCGGCCAGGCCGCCCTCGTCCATCCACAGCGGGGTCGCCACCGCGCCGGGAGTGACCGCGTTGACCAGCACTCCCTTCGCCGCCCAGGCGTCGGCGAACACCCGCGACAGCGACAGCTGGGCCGCCTTGGTCACCGAGTAGGCGGCGTTGGTCAGGGACGGGCGCTTCCCCGCCGAGGAGCAGACGTTGACGATTCGCCCCCCGCCGGCGTCGGCCATCCGGGGCGCCGCGGCGCGCATCAGACGCATCGGCCCCATCACGTGCAGCTCCCATTGGGTCTGCCAGTCCTCGTCGGAAAGCTCGTCGAGGGCAGTCGATGCGCTCGTCCCGGCGTTGTTGACCAGGACGTCCAGCCCACCGTGGCGCTCGATGCACTCGGCCACGATCGCCTCCCCCGCCTCGGGATCGGTCACGTCGTGGCCCGTCCGCCGGCTCACCTCGAGCACCTCTGCCCCCTCGGCGCGCAGCTCCTCGGTCAGGGCACGACCGATTCCCCGGCTCGCGCCCGTCACGATGCACGCCTTCCCTGTCAATCCCAGATGCACGAGGAGAACTATGAAGGCAAACACCGTCTACCGCACCTTTGAGACCTCCGAGCGCCGCGAGTTCGTGCGGATAACCGACGATGTCCAGGAGGCCGTCGACGAGTCCGGCGTCGCGGAGGGAATGGTCCTCGTTTCCGCCATGCACATCACCGCGGGCGTCTGGGTCAACGACGACGAGCCCGGCATCCAGGAGGACGCGCTGGAGTGGCTGGACAAGATCGCCCCACCAAGCTGGAAGGCGCCGGCCAACGAGACGGCCGCCTCCCTGCTGCCCGACCCCGGCGACTACCGCCACCATGGCGGCGGCGAGGACAACGGCGATGCCCACCTCAAGAACCTCTTGGTGCACCAGCAGGTGGTGCTGCCGATCACCGAGGGCCGCCTCGACCTCGGGCCCTGGCAGGCGGTGTTCTACGTCGAGTTCGACGGCCGGCGCGCCAAGCGGCTGGTCATCAAGGTGATCGGGGAGTAGCGCGGGTGGCGAAGGCACGGCCATAGGCGCGAAGCTGTCGGAGTGAAGGCCGCGCTGATCGTGAACGCGGGCTCGGGCTCGGGCCTCGACGCGGCGGCCGTCGAGCGTGAGCTCCGGGGCGCCGGCGCGGAGGTGACCTCCTTCGAGCTCGGGGACGAGCGGGCGGCGGCGGCCTCGGAGGCCGACCGGCTGGTCGTGGCCGGCGGCGACGGGACGGTGG
>JALZII010000092.1 GCA_030860365.1 Actinomycetota bacterium | reverse complement strand
CGCGGCTGGCGCCGCGACGAGGGCCTGCTCGACCGGCTGGGGATCGAGTGAGTAGGCGAGGAGGGGCTCACCGTCCCCATGGGTCACGTACCAGCAGGCCCCCATCGGCGACGTAGGTGGCGCCGGTGACGTAGCTGGCCTCGCCGCTTGCCAAGAAGGCGACTACTGCTGCCACCTCCTCCGGCGTGCCGGCCCTTCTCAACGGAAGGCCGGCGTAGCTCGAGTCACCCCCCGGTTGGCGCTGCAGCTCGTCTCCGGTGATGTCTATCGCCCCCGGGGCCACCGCATTGACGCGGATGCCCCGCTCGGCAAGCTCGACCGCCGCTTGGCGCGTCAGCATCAGCAGCGCGCCCTTGCTCGCCGTGTACGCCGCGGCGTCTCGAAGCGCCACCACCGAGTGAACGCTCGCGACGTTGACTATCGCCGCTCCCGGTTCCATCGCCGGGGCGGCGGCGCGAATCAGCAGCATTGGGCCGGTCACGTTGACCGCAAGCGTGCGACCCCACGCTGCCGGATCGGTCTCCAAGATCGGCTGACGAGTCTGATCGGCAGCGTTGTTGACGAGCACGTCGAGAGGGCCTGACTGCTCCAACATCGCCTCGACCTGCGCCTGGTCGGTGACATCGCCTTCGACGGCACGTCCCCCGATCTCCCCGGCCAGTGTTTCCGCCTGGTGGAGCTCCTCGACGGCGTTTACCCACACGCTCGCGCCCTCGCCGGCGAGGTGCCGGGCGATCGCGGCGCCGATTCCGCGTTGAGCGCCCGTGATCAGCGCAACCTTTCCGGCCAGGCCCTCCACAAGGCGCCACCTTACGGGCTGCTGGCGTCAGCCAGGCGCCGCAAGGTGTCCACGTCGAGACGACCGGGCGGATCGAGACGGTGAGGGTCGGCCAGAGTCGCAGCGGGTGCATCCGGGCCTCCGAAGCCGTCGAGAACCAGGTCCGCGTCGTGGAAGTCCTGCTCGCGCGTGTAGTCGTTCACCACGACCACGCAGGCCAGGCCCGCGGACTTCGCGGCGCGCAGGCCGTTGGCGGAGTCCTCCACGCCAGGGGCAGCGGAGGCCGTGAGCCCGAGGCGCTCCAGCGTCATCCGGTGTGCGCTCGGGTCGGGCTTTCGCTGCGGCGCATCGTCGCTGGTCACGACCGCCTCGAAGCGCTCGAGCCCGAACAGCCGGTCGAGCAGCGGCTCCACCCACTTCATGCTCCCAGTGGTCGCCACGGCGAGCCGCACGCCGGCGTTCTCGAGCTCGTCCAGCAGCTCGCGCACGCCCGGACGCGCCTTGATCTCACCCCGACCGGCCATCTCGGTGAAGATCTCGGTCTTGCGGGCATGGAGGCGGCCGGCGAGCTCCTCACGCTCGGCCTCTGCCATGTCCTGGTCCTCGAAATAGGCGTTGATGCGGCGCTCTCCGCCGGTGATGGCAAGCAGCTTGCCGTAGAGCTCCACATCCCAGCGGTCCTCGAGCCCTGCCTCCTCGAACGCCAGATTGAAGGCGACACGATGACCGTCGCGCTCGCTGTCGACCAGGGTGCCGTCGACATCCAGCACCACCGCCTGCAGGGGATCGCCCTCGGCGGGTGTCGCCTTCTCGGGCACGGTTCGCAGTCTCCCACGAGCCGCTCCGCGCGGCGGCGAGCGCGTGCCGCTCAGCCCTCGCTCACCGACGTTGCGAGGGCTCGACCGTCGCGCGCTCCGAGTGCGACGACACCGTCCTGGAGGGTGACCCAGCGGCCGGCGAGGTTTGCCAGTCTTGTCCGCGGGAGACCGGCCCACGCCTCGAGCGCGTAGATCAGGCCACCGTGGGTGACGCACAGCACGCGTGAGCCGCGGAAGTCTCGTCCGAGCACTTCGAGCGCTGTCTGTAAGCGGCGAAGCGCACTCTCGTCGGACTCATAGCCGGGCGGGCGTTCCTGGCGCGCCAGGTACCCAGGCCAGTGGAGCTCTATCTCATCGCGCGTCAAGCCTTCCCACGCTCCGACGCTGCGCTCCGCGAGCAGCGGCGTGACCCAGGCCAGGTCAGCGCACCCCGAGTCACCCCCGGCGATGAGTCGTGCCGTCTCCCTGGCACGCGTGAGGTTGGAGGCGACCACGGTCGGGAAGGCGGGCAGCAGCGTGCCCGCTCGCACGGCAGCCGCCCGGCCCCTCGAAGAGAGAACTGGGTCGGCGCGCCCCTGCCAGCGGCCCTCTGCGTTCCACTCGGATTCGGCGTGGCGCAGGAGCAGGATGACGGTGCTGAGGGAACCCCCGTCCAAGCGCTGCCAAGCATCGCACGTCGCTGGAGATCCGGAGGTTCGCCGGGCGCGCCGTCGGGGAATCAAGAACGTGGTTCAGCGATTCGAGAGAAGGAGGACCACATGACCCACCACGAGCATGACCAGCCGCTCGAGGGCAAGCGTGCCGCGGTCGCCGTCGGCCCACTGTACGAGGAGATCGAGGCCCTGTATCCGCTCTATCGCCTACGCGAGGCCGGGGCCACAGTCGAGGTCATCGGCTCGGAGGCCGGGACCACCCTGCCCGGCAAGCGCGGCGACGAGATCGAGATCGAGCGCGCGGCCGGCGAGCTGGGGGCCGGCGATCTAGACCTGCTCGTGATCGCCGGCGGCTACGGGCCCGACAAGCTGCGGATGGACGAGGGCCTGCTCGGCCTCGTGCGAGACCTCGAAGGCCAAGGGAAGCCGATCGCGTTCATCTGCCACGGAGGCTGGGTCCCCGCCTCTGCCGGCATCGTCGAGGGACGGCGCGTGACCGGCAACCCCGCGATCGAAGACGACATGCGAAACGCCGGAGCCGACTGGGAGGACGCCGAGGTCGTAGTCGACGGCAACCTCGTCTCCTCCCGCAAGCCGGATGACCTGCCGGCGTTCATGCGCGCGGCGATCGAGGTCGCGGCACACGCCGCTGCACCGGCGTAAACCAGGTGGTGCGAGGGCGCGGGCCGTTCCCGCTCGCGCTAGCCGCTACTCGCCCTCCCTGACCTCGTAGATCTCGTCGGCGACGAGACCGTGTGCGTCGCGATGGACAGCATGAGCCGCGTCCGCATCGGGGGCCTCCACAAGGCAGAAGACCTTGCCTGCCCGCTCGTCTACCCAATAGCTCTTGTAGTTGACGCTGTGCTTTTCCTGCTCCTGGAGGTCCTTCATATGGGCTTCGGCGACATCGCTGGCCGAAACGCCCCCCTCGATGGTGTGGACGTCCATGTAAAGCGGCACGATTAGCCTCCCTGTTTGACGGACCGCCCGATCCTATTGCGGAACTGTGCCCTCGTTCAAGGCGCGCGGCGTTTATCCCCGACCGCGCGCGTGACTGGTTGGGTCAGCTGCAGTGGTGCGGGATGCTTGCGTAAGCCTGGTGGTTCTTGTGGGGCACGGTTTCATGAGCGTGCGCCGTCCCGTGGGAGGCCCCCCTTGGGCCGCTCGTGGCAGGCGTTCTGGTTGGGCACCTCAGGGCATCAGGCCCGTGCGACCGCCCGCGCGGTCTCGGCCTGCTGTGACAATGAAGCCGTGAAGATCGCCTTCGACGAACGGGGCCTCGTGCCCTGCGTGGTCCAGGACTGGCGGACCGGCGAGGTGCTGACCCTGGCCTACATGAACGAACGCGCCCTCGCGCGCACGCGCGAGACCGGCGAGATGCACTTCTGGAGCCGCTCTCGGGGCGAGCTGTGGCACAAGGGCGAGACCTCGGGCCACGTGCAGCGCCTGCGCGGCCTGCGCTACGACTGCGACGAGGACT
>JALZII010000104.1 GCA_030860365.1 Actinomycetota bacterium | reverse complement strand
ACCCGGCCGATGCGATCCACACCCGGCCGTCCCCTGCCTGGGCGTGTCGGTGCCCCTGCTCGGGAACTCGCTTCGGAGGTGGAAGGCCCTCTGTCCCGGACTCCGCGGCTCAGCGCTCATCGCGCGGCGCCATTGCGTCGGGGTGCATGGGCCGCTTGGGGCTCATAGTGCTCCCGTCGCCTCCGCTTGGCCCCATCATCCGCATCTCCGCCCGATGCGCCGCGGGCGATCCCGGCTGCGTGAGCGCCGGCGTTTCACTGGGCACGAGCGCCACGGCGAGCGCGAGCGCCACCAGCACCGCAGTCACGAGGCGATTGGCCACCGCCTTCACCGGCAGCATCTTCTCGACGGCGATCAGGCCCGCCGCCACCACCATCCACACGAGGCTCATTACGCCCAGCGCGAACAGCGTCGCCATCAGGCCCCAGCAGCAGCCCACGCACCACCCGCCGTGCTCAAAGCCCATCCGCAGAGCCCCGGCGCGGCCCTCGCGCCAGCGCTCCGTGAGGAACTGGAGCGGCCCGCGGCAACGCCGCAGGCACGCATCCTTAGCCGGAGTCAGCTGATAGAGCGCCGCCGCCGCGATCACGCCCGCCGCCACCCAGCGGCCGGCGCGGTCCCAGGCGAGCGCGTCGATCGACAGCCCCCTCACGCCGACGTAAAGCCCGTAGGCCGCGAGCCCGAAAGCCGTCCAGACCAGCATGTACCCGGCGATGAAGACCGCCCGGGACACCGCCGCCCTGCCGCGGTCTCGGCGCCGGCTTTGGATGCTCGCGAACACGAGCACCATCGGCGTGACCGACGGGAACATCATCGCGGCCATCATCACGACCCACGAGATTGCAAAGAACCCGAGGGTCCCAGGGTCCGTGCCGGGGCCGGCGTCCATGCCTGCCATGCGAGCCCCGGTGAGCAGCCAGGCCCCGCCAGCCAGCACGAGCAGAGTCGCCAGGAGCAGGGCGCGGATCTCGCCGATGGGTTCGAGTGCGGCCCGCGCTTGAGCCATTGCGGATGCGACCCTAACCGCGGTAGGGTCGTGTTGCAACCGTCACGAGGAGAGATCTGGGCATGGCCGACTGGCGTCTCGAGGGTCCCTACATGAAGAACTGCAACTGTGCCCCGGGTTGTCCTTGCGACTTCAACGCCGACCCCACCCACCACGAGTGCGAGGGGATGGCGGCGATGCTCGTTGAGAAGGGCAACTTCGGAGACGTGTCACTCGACGGGGCCAAGTGGGCATTCACCTACCACTGGCCAGGCCCCCTGCACGAGGGTCACGGAACCGGCCAGCCGATACTGGACGCCGCCATGTCCGACGAGCAGCGCGAGGCACTCGGCGCGATCCTGTCGGGGGAGAACGGCGGGACGTTCTACGGGATCCTCGCCGAGATCATCGACACCTTCTACGACCCTGTGGTCGCTGACATCGACATCGAGATCGATGTGGAGGGCCGCCGTGCGCGCTGTGCCGTGGACGGCGTGCTGGAGACGGAGACTGAGCCGATCGCAGTGATCGGGGAGGAGGGCACCGATTACGCGATCCAGATGCGGATCCCGAACGGGTTCGAGTACGACGAGTGCGAGGTGGCGCAGGCCAAGGTCCTGAAGGGCACCGGCGACATCAAGTTCGAGCACGAAGGCTCACACAGCTCGCTGGCCCACGTGGCCAGGACTCCCGACAACTAAGGGCCTATCCCGGAACCGGGATAGGCCCTAAAGTCTCGGCTGGTGGGACAGCGTGAGCAGCGCTCGGCTGTCCGCCTCGGCGTCGAACAGGGCCGGGTCGCCGCGCTTTGGGCGAAAGCACAAGCGACGCTTCTAGCGCCCTATCGAGTCGATGGCAGGGCGCTCGCGCCTTCAGGTTGGGCTGCCTTCGAGCCGTTCCTTCAGGTTCTGCGCGTTCTTGGGGAGCTCTTGCTTCGCCTGCGGACGGACGAGGACCGGCACGAGCAGCTTGCCGATCCCGTGCCCCTCGAAGTCGAGCTCGATCGTCACGCGCGACCGCGCACCGTCATCGAGAGGTTCGACGGTGCCGTTCACGATCCCCCTGACAGGGCCGTCGATACCGCGAACCGCCCAGCTCCTCGGGGCAGTGATCTCCGTCAGCTCCATAGTCATTGTCCGCTCGCCGCGACCAATCCGGCGGGTCGTGATGGCCTTCGAGCCGACGGCAGGCGGGCCGCCGCCCTCCACATGCGCACTGACGACGCTCTCCTGCCACTCCGCGAGCCGCGAGGGATCGCTTACGTACGAGAAGACGTCTTCGGGGCGTCGGGCGATTTCGACACTCGACACGATTGGCGCCATTGTTCCTCCTCCTTCCAAGTCCCTAGGCGGCCGCGGGGCTAGGCGCGGAGGCGTGGGTCGGTGGTTGCGCGAGGCCGAGTTGGAAGAGGGTGCCGAGGCGATCCGGGACGCCCCAGTGCTCGACGATGCGGTCGCCTTCGACGCGCAGGGCGTCGAAGACGTCGGTCCGCATCGCGCGGCCGGTCGGCGGGTGGCCCATGAACGAGCCGTCGTTGGTGCCGGTGCCGATCATCCGCAGCCAGATGGTGTCGCCGTCGACGGCGAGGTCGTCGATCGC
>JALZII010000070.1 GCA_030860365.1 Actinomycetota bacterium | reverse complement strand
CTCCGCCCTGACCGAGCGGGCCCGCGGGCGCGACCCGCGGCGCCTGCGCGAGTGCGCCGAGCGCTGCGAGGAGACCCGCCTCTCGCTCCAGCTGAACGCCACGGAGGACCTGGCGCTCACGGCGCTGGGCTTTCGCCTCGCCTGGCTGGTGGGCGAGCCCGCCTGAGAGCTGCGACCACCGCATCGGCCTCGCCGGCGCCGACCTCCACCACCGAGTCGGCCGCCCGGCACGAGCGGACTCGGCCCGGCCGCACGCCGCGGTCGATCCTCACCGGCTCGTCGCCCGCTAGCCACACCAGGTCGAGCGCGAAGCGCATGCCGAAGGTGTGGACCGAGCGACAGCGCGGGAACCTCAGCGCCTGCCCGCTGGGCGGCGAGGGGCGTCCGGCCAGGCCCACCAGGCGGGTCAGTGGCGAGGCGGCCACGAGCAGCTCCACACCGCGCCAAGCAGCCCCGAGGCAGAGTTCGCCCCGGGGCTAGACTCGGCGCCCGCCCGCCGCCTTAGCTCAGCTGGTAGAGCACCACTCTCGTAAAGTGGGGGTCGTCGGTTCGAGTCCGACAGGCGGCTCTGGGGGCTGAGCGAGCGTGCTCGCCCGATCGACTAGCGGCCCTCGGCCTCTTCCTTCAGCCCTGCCGCCGCGTTTCCCAGCAGGAAGTCGCGGACCTGGCTCTCGACCGGGCCCTTCATCAGCAGCCCGAGCATGCGCCCGGGGTCGACCTTGAGCCCGTACGTGGCGCGGGTTCCCGAGCTGCCCAGGTCCTCGAAGTCCCACCAGCCGTTGACGGACTTGGTGTCGCCTTTCTCCTGCACCCATTCGATGCGGTGGGGCTTGTCGTAGGAGAAGCGAAGTCGCGACTTGACGTTCTTCACCTTGGCGTCGGACTCGGTCTCGACCAGCTCCGGCCGGCCCTCGTCGTCGCTCTCGAGCACCTCGACTTCCCTGAGCGAGCCCTGCCACTTCGGCGCCCCCTCGATATCGGCGGCGATCTCGAAGCACTCGTCGATCGGCGCGTCGATCTCGACGCTGCGCTCTCCGGTGATCAGCCCCACGAGGGCCCGACCCTATCGTCTGTGGGGATGTCGTACTTCACCGCGGTGCGCCTCTACTCGGCGCTCGAGCTCTGCGTCTTCGTGGCGCTGGTGGTGACCGCGATCTCAGGCGCCTCGGAGCCCGCCGAGCAGGCGCTCGGCTGGACGCACGGGGTGGGCTGGATCCTGCTCTGCCTGGCGGTGGCCGAGGGCTGCCGGCGGCGCGTGTTCCCCTGGGCGCTGCTGGCGGCCACGGTGTCGCCCGCCGGCCCGCTGGGCAGCACCATGGGCCTTGAATGGCTCAGCCGCCGCCGGCGCCGCGTAGCCTGACGCGGCACCACCTGTGTCGAGCATCAACCTCCCCAACGCGCTCACCGTCGTGCGCGTGCTCCTGGTGCCGGTGCTCGTGGTCTCCCTCACCGTCGAGGGCGGCGCTGCGCTGGCCGCGACGGTGTTCGCCCTGGCCTCGGCCACCGACGCGCTCGACGGCTGGTTGGCTCGCCGCCGCGAGTCGGTGACCACGTTCGGCAAGGTGATGGACCCCGTGGCCGACAAGCTCCTGGTGGCCGCCGCGCTCATCGCGCTGGTGAGCCTCGACCGCGTGGCCGCCTGGGTGGCCCTGGTGATCGTCGCGCGCGAGTTCGCGGTCAGCGGCCTGCGTGTGGCCGCCGGCCAGCAGGGAGTGGTCATCCCGGCCAGCAACTGGGGCAAGGCGAAGACCATGGTCCAGGTGGTCGCGATCTTCGTCCTGATCGTCGCGCCGGACCCTGGCTCGGCCTGGGTCCAGTCGCTCGTCTACGCGACCGTGGCGGTCACGCTCGTATCCGGAGTCGACTACTTCATGAACTTCAGGCGCACGGTGGACGAGGCCGGCCCCGGCGCTCAGGCGCCGTTGTCGCTCACCGGCTCTGCCTCGGCCTCGACGGTGGAGAGACGCTCGAGCAGCTCCTCGCGCGAGGCGCCGCGCAGGTAGAGAGCGCGGTCGAACAGCCGCCCGTAGAGCTCCATCAGGGCGAACAGCAGCTCGGTCGTGCACACCGTGTCGGCGCCGCGGCGCGAGGCGTGGTCCTGCGCCCGAACCGCCACGTCGTCCACCACCGCGACTCCGAGCAGCGGGAGCCCGGACCGCGCCTGGGAAGCGGTCATGAGCTGCGACTCGCCAACGCCCATCGCCTGCAGCGCTTGGCCTACGCGGCCGTGCATTCGCATCGCTCGCAGCCAACGCTCGGCCTCGTCCTCGGCGGAGTGCGAGAACGCCATGGCGGTCCCGGCGAGGGCCAGCACGAGTGCGGCGTCCTGGGAGAAGGGGATCCGGTTGGGCTCGCCGGTCATGCCAGGCCTACGTATCGAGCAGCTTGTCCGCAGGCTTGAGCCGGTCCACTTCGAGGCTGGACGTCCGGTCTACTCGGCTTCGAGCCAGGCCCGGATGCTGGTCTGCCGCGCCGCCGGCTCGCCGTCCTCGATCTCCTGGGTCAGCTCGGACATCAACCCGTGACGCTCGGCCACCACGTTGTGCCTGTGGATGGTCTCGAGGTTCTCTTGGCGGGCCGAGAGGAAGGCGTCCTCGCCGAGATGGCCGAAGCGCTCCACGCCCATGCGCAGCATCTCGCGCACGCAGTCCTCCACGAAGCGCGGCCGGCGGTGGGCCTTCTCCACGACCTCCTGCTCGTCGGGACGCTTCATGAGCTCGTAGACCTCCGAGCTCATCGACTCCTCGACGATGGCCAGCAGGTCGGCCGCCTCGATCGTCGCGGCGCAGTCGGTGGGGCACCCGACGTGCAGGGTGCCGATGCCCCGCTGGCTGTGGGTGGCCACGGGCACCCGCTCGAGGATGCGCTCGATCTCCTCTTCGCCGAACCCGTCCTCGCCCAGTGCCTCGCGCGCGCCCGCGGAGACCATCTCCTGGGCGCAGGGGCAGGCGGTCATTCCCTGGGCCTGCACGCCGACCAGCCGGCGCGTGCCCTTCTCGAAGGCCACCGCCGCGCCGAAGAGCGTGTAGATCTCCTGGGTGAGGATCCCCGAGACAGGCGCGGGCTTGTTCTCGGGGTACCGGGCGGCGATCGTGACCTCCGAGCGAACGCCCCCCTGGCGGTCGCGCACGCGCTCGGCGATGTGCGCGGCCAGCTCTTCGGCCTTCAGCGACTCGCCCAGCACCACCTCGTCGATCGCCTCGTTGACCACCTCCTCGAAGCGCGACATGTGCGCGCCCTTGCGGTCGGCGGCCAGATCGACGAAGCACTCGAGCTCGGCGTAGAAGAGCTGCTCGGTGCCGGCGGATCGGATCGATATGACCTTCTCCACGCCCGTGACCCCCACGCGTGAGAGGCCCAGCCGGGTCGAGGGGCGGCGGCCCTGGACGTCGGGGTCGAGCAGGCTCGTGGAGCGCGGATGCACCCCTCCCAAGATAGCCCCGCCCAGCGAGTGGCGAATGCCACAATCGGTTGTATAGTGGCCGCGACCGAAGCCGGGCACGCGCGACGCTTCAGGAAAGGCGGTGGAGACGGAGATGGCCGAGGAGGTCACGCTGTTGCCGCAGGCTCCCGCAGAGGCGCCGTCTCTGGAGGTCGAGGAGCTGCGCCGGCTGGTGGTCGTGGGGCGCGAGCGCGGCTACCTGACCTTCGAGGAGATCGGGGCGTGCCTCGAGGACGTGGAGGTGACCAAGGAGCAGGTGCGCGAGCTGCACGCCCATCTCGTCGAGCACGGCGTGGACGTGGTCGCGCGCGACGGCAAGCCCGCGCCCGCACCGGCCGAGCCCGCGTCACGCGCCGAGGAGGGCTCGGGGCCGACGGGGACCATCAAGCCCGACATCGACCTCACGGTCGAGCCCAGCTTGGATTCCCTGCGCCTCTACCTGCGCTCGATCGGCCGCGTGGAGCTGCTCACCGCGCAGGAGGAGGTCTCGCTCGCGCGGCGCATCGAGCGCGGGGACATGGACGCCAAGCAGGCGATGATCGAGGCCAACCTGCGCCTGGTGGTCTCCATCGCCAAGGGCCACCTCGGCCGCGGCCTGTCCTTTCTGGACCTGATCCAGGAGGGGTCGCTGGGGCTGATCCGCGGGGTGGAGAAGTTCGACTACCGGCGCGGCTACAAGTTCTCCACCTACGCCACCTGGTGGATCCGCCAGGCCGTCACGCGCGCGATCGCCGACAAGGCGCGCACCATCCGCATCCCCGTGCACGTGGTCGAGAAGCTCAACAAGGTGGTGCACGTCGAGCGCCAGCTCGTGCAGGAGTTCGGACACGAGCCGCTGCCCGAGGAGATCGCCCGCGAGCTGCAGTGGACGGTGCGCGAGGTCAAGGAGGTCCAGCGCTTCTCCCAGCTGCCGGTCTCTCTGGAGAAGCCGATCGGCGAGGAGGACGACTCCGAGCTGGGCGACTTCGTGGAGGACGAGATGGCCGAGTCGCCGTTCGAGCGGGCCAGCCAGAGCCTGCGCCGCGAGAACCTGCACCACGCCCTGGAGGCGCTGCCCGACCGCGAGCGCGAGGTGCTGGAGATGCGCTACGGCCTCCAGGGCCTTGAGGCGCGCACGCTCGAGGAGGTCGGTCGCGCCTTCGGGGTCACGCGCGAGCGCATCCGCCAGATCGAGAGCAACACGCTGAAGAAGCTCGAGCACCTGCCCGAGGCACAGGGGCTGCGCAACGCGTCTTAGCTTCCCACGTGTGAGCGGGCCGTCGCGCGGTACAGGGCGCCGAGGTGGTGCTCGGGGTCCTGGAGGCTCATGGCGTCCAAACCGAGGTGGTCCGAATGGTCGACCACGACGTCAGGCCCGGCGTGGAGAGCGACATGGGCGGCGGCGACGAGTGGCCGTCGATCCGCGCCAAGGTCCTCGGGGCGGAGATCCTGCTCATCGCGACCCCTACCTGGCTGGGCGAGCCCTCGAGCGTCATGCAGCGCGTGATGGAGCGCATGGACGCGATGCTGGGAGAGACCGACGACGAGGGTCGTCCCGTCGCCTACAACCGCTTCGCCGGCGTGGTGGTCACCGGCAACGAGGATGGCGCCCACCACGTGATCGCCAAGACCGGCGGGAGCTTGATCGACATCGGGTTCACCGTCCCCGGCCAGTCGTGGACCTACTGGAACATGGGCCGGGCCCCGGCCCCACGTGGTGAGCCTTTGCACCCGCGGCGGAAACCAGAGTTGGAACGGGGTAGTCAAGGCGTCTGGACGGTCAGCGGTTTGACTACCTCTTCTCGTGGTGACTGACGGTCGCCGTTGGTGCATTCCTGCCGAGCGCTTACGTGAACGCTCCGCGCTCACGCTCGGCGGCCCGAAGTACTCCGAGTTCGAGGTGGAAACGGGACTCCCTCTGGTCGACCTGTTGGGGGCGGAGGACCCCTCTACAATCGCCGTTTCGGATCCCCGGGGGGATACCCAAGCGGTCAACGGGGATGCGCTGTAAACGCATTGGCTCTGCCTTCGCAGGTTCGAATCCTGCTCCCCCCATTCCGCTTGCTTGGGCGCGCCGCCACGGGCGCGATGGAGCGCAGGGTCGGATGGCGTGAGGCGCGGGGGGCTACGATCGCCCCGCACCGCAGGCGGAGAGGAGAACAATGAACCGCGACGAGATGCTGCGCCTGTTCGAGGCTCACCGCGAGGCTGAAGCAGCCCGAGACTTCGACGCCATCCTCGCAACCTTCGTTGATGACTGCTTCCTCGAGACGGTGCCACTCGGGGTGCGGGCCGAGGGCAAGGTGGCAGCCCGGGCTGCTTATGAGGGGTTCTTCACCGCCTTCCCCGACCTAAGCCCCGATGATCAAGGCATGGCGTTCGGCGACGACGTCATCGTCGTCTGGGGGGCCCTGCGGGGAACCAGCGGTGGCGACTGGCTGGGGATTCCCCGGAGCGGCGGTTCGTTTGTGGTGCCGTTCGCCAACGTCGCGCCCTTCAAGGATGGCCTCCTGGCGGGCGAGAGCATCTACTTCGACCTCGCCACGCTCTGCGAGCAGGCCGGGATCAGCATCGACGAAATCCGGGCAGCCGCCAAGACCAGGGTGGCCGGCGGTTCGGTCTCGCCCCCTGGCTCGTAGGGTGCCGACACGGCCGCGGCCACTCTCGCTCCGCGCAAGAAGGAGAAGAGAAATCATTGCTCGCGAGATATCACGCGATGAAGGTCGCGAAAGCGCCCCCGTACGGCGGGATTCAAATACAGTCTCGCCCAGCCACAGGAGCGGCGAGGTTATGCAGGTCGTGAATGGCCTCCTGAAGGGAGCGGTTCGAAAGCCGTCCGATTAGGTCCATTCCGCTTGCAGGTAATCGAGTAGGAGGGTCAGTCCTCGTGCGCGCGGCGCCGCAGCAACACTGCCGCGGCGAGCGAGGCAACCACCGACGCGATCAGGACCGCCGCGGCCGCCGACTCCTGAG
>JALZII010000043.1 GCA_030860365.1 Actinomycetota bacterium | reverse complement strand
TCCTCCCTGATCGCCGCGGCCGACGCCGCGCTTCTCCGTGCCAAGCGCGCGGGCAAGAACCGGGTGGAGCGAGCCTGCTAGCTCACGCCCGGGGTTCAGCGGACCGCGTTAGGCTTCGCGCCAATGGGTGTTCTCGAGGACGCCATCCGCGAGCACATCGAGCTTCGGCGTCGCCACGGCGCCGCCGAGGACGAGCTGCGCGACCAGGAGGCTGAGGCCCTCGGCCCGGCTCGCCGCGAGATGGATGACGAGGCGGAGTCGGCCGCGAAGCACGCTCCGGCCGATGTGTCAGACGAGCCCGCGGAGGAGCCCACGCGGATCGCCGAGCCGCCCGTGTTCGAGGAGCCGGAGCCGGAGGTCGCCTTCGGCGGACCCGAGGACGAGGCCCCTCCCGGGGCGGGTGTGCAGGAGGAGCCGTTAGGGGGCGTCGAGCCCGAGGACGACGCCGAGGCCGTCGCTTCACCGGATCTCGACCAGCCGGTGTCTGATGGTCCCCTCGGAGAGCCCGTGACCGAAGCGTGGTCCCCGTTCGCCGAGCCCTTCGGGGGGGAGCTGCCCGCCGAGGAGCTGCCCGCCGAGGAGCTGGCCGCCGAAGAGCTGGCCGCCGAAGAGCTGCGGCCTGAGGGCCTGCCCGCCGAGGAGCTGGCACCCGAGGAGCTGGTTGCCGAAGAGCTGCGGCCTGAGGGCCTGTCCGCCGAGGAGCTGGCACCCGAGGAGCTGCCGCCGGAGGAGCTGCCGCCGGAGGAGCTGCCACCCGAGGAGCTGCCACCCGAGGAGCTGCTGCCGGAGGAGCTGGAACCGGAGGAGCTGCCGCCCGAGGAGCTGCCGCCTGAGGAGGATCCGCCACCGGCCGCCCCGCCCCCGGCCGCCGAGGGCGCCGACGACGACGTGCTCGAGGAGACCCCGGACTTCTTGTCCGAGACGCCCGAGCACGACCGGCTCTGGTTCGAGCAGAAGCCACCGCGCGACTTCGACTTCGACTAGCCGCGTACAACAGGCGTCCAGGCGGTGCCCGCTCCCCGAGCGGGGAGGGCCGCCGCGCCGAGTAGGCGGTTACCGACGGCACGGAACGTTCCGTCGAGTAAGCGGCAAGGACCGCCGCTGGGCTGTGCATAGGCGGGGATCGCCGGGGCGGGCGATTCCCGCCGCAGCCTCTCTCAAGTCACGTAGCCTCGCGTGCGGGCCGCCTCGAGCACACGCTCGATGCCCAGCTGGTACGCCGCCAGCCGCAGCGACACTTCGCCCTCGCGCGCCTGGGTCGCCACCTCGCCGTACGCCCGGCGCATGATCGTCTCGAGCTGGCGGTTGACCACGTCCTCGTCCCAGCGGAAGTGCTGCAGGTTCTGGACCCACTCGAAGTAGGAGACGATCACCCCGCCGGCGTTGGCCATCACGTCGGGCACGACGTGAACCCCGTTGGCGGTGAGGATCTCGTCGGCGTTCGGAGTGGTGGGGCTGTTGGCGCCCTCTACCACCATCCTGCAGCGCAGCGTGCTCGCGTTGCCACGGTGGATCATGCCGCCGAGCGCGGCCGGGAAGAAGACTTCGCACTCGATTCCCAGCAGCTCCTGGGGGCTGCAGGACTCGCAGCCGTGCTCGAAGCCTGCGAGCACCCCGTTCTCTGCGACGTGGTGCACGAGCGCGTCGACGTCGATTCCCCGTTCTGACCGGATCGCCCCGCTGGCGTCCGAGCAGCCGACCAGGCGGGCGCCGCCCTTGGCCAGGATGCGAGCGATCCACGAGCCCACGTTGCCGAAGCCCTGCACCACGAAGTCGCAGTCCGAGGGGTCGACGCCCCACTCCGGCGCTGCCTCGGAGAAGACGCACACCACGCCGCGCCCGGTGGCTGCTTCCCGCCCGTGCGAGCCCTCGAGGGACAGCGGCTTGCCCGTCACACACGCGGGTGTGTGGCCGTGGAGCTTGCCGTACTCGTCCATGAGCCAGGCCATCGTCTGGGCGTTGGTTCCCACGTCGGGGGCGGGGATGTCGCGCTGGGGACCGAGCACCTTCTCCACCTTGTCCATGAACGAGCGGGCGACGCTCTGGAGCTCGGAGGGCGCGAGCTCGCCAGGATCCACGTTCACGCCCCCCTTGGCCCCGCCGAAGGGGATCCCGGCGATCGCGGTCTTCCAGGTCATCAGCTCGGCGAGGGCCCGCACCTCGTCGAGGTCCACGTCGGGGTGGAAGCGGATGCCGCCCTTGTAAGGCCCGCGCGCGCCGTTGTGCTGCACGCGGTAGCCGTGGTACACGTGCATCCTCCCGTCGGACCGCTTGACGGGGATCTGGACCTGCACCTCGCGGTACGAGGAGCGCAGCACCGCGGCCAGGTCGTCGCGCAGCTCGAGCCTCTCGGCGGCCTGGTCGAACCAGTGCGAGACGATCTCGTAGTTCGAGACCTCGGCCCGCCCGTCGGGAGACCGCCGCTCGGGCTCGGGGCCGGGCTGGCGGTGGGCCACGTCCTCCTCGTGGTGACTGGCGGCGGCTCCCTCGTCCATGTGCCCGTCGCCAACCTACCCGCTGCGAGAGCCCAAGGCCGCTGACACGGGCCACCTTGTGTCGGCCCCAATGTTCAGCTCCGGGGTTTCACTGCCGTGCCAGGAGGGTAGTTTCGAGCGCGCGGGGAGCGCCGTGATCATTCGCGGCCGTGACTGACAGACGCTGTGGGTGGATCCCGCAGCAAACTCGAACTCATCGGAAGGGGAACGAATGAGGAAACTCTTAATCCTGCTTGTCGCAGCAATAGCAGCGTCGGCGCTCGTCACCGTCGGCTCGACTGCGGTAGGCAAGCCGCACTCGTCGAAGGGAGCGAAGGGAGGATTCAACCTCAGCGTGCATACGCACAGCTCCGATATTCCCAACGATCCCAGTCTCCTGTTCTCGTTTGACCGGCTGTCGTTTGGCTTCGACGAGGGAGAGGACTTCAGCTATTCGTCGCGTCTGTGCAGCCGGTCGGCGCCGTTCAATGAGCTCGGCCTCGACTTCAGGCCCGACTACCCGGGCGTGGACGATGACGCCGACGGCACGGCAGCGGTTCGACACCACGTCGAGGGAGAGATCACCGACGTGAAGCGCAGGAAGGGAACGCTCGAAGGCACCATCACCAGCGTCCTCTGCGAGGGGTCGTTGTCGCCGACGCGACCGGCGTCGGAGCATTCGATCGTCACCCACTTCCGGGCCAAGTACCGGCGGGTGTCCGACAACGAAGTGCGGATCAGCGGCAAGTTCAGGCTGTCTCCCACTGACAGCACCGGGACGTTCGAGGACATCAGGGGTCGCGGGTCGATCAAGGGCATCTTCACGTGCCTAGAGCACGCGCGAGACCCCTCGAAAGACACGTGCCAGGAGCGCGGTCACTTCACCGATTTCGTCGGCTTGCGAGGCGACACCTCCAAGCCGCCAGGCGAAACCGTGCCGGGGCTCAAGGGGAGCTACCGAGACCCGACAGTCGAGCCGCTCTAAGCGAGCGAGATCCGCGCACAGCCGCCGCTGCCCAGGAGCAGCGGCGGCCGTGCGGATCTACGACGGGAGCGGGGCGGCAACCCGCCGCCCCGCCTCGCCGGTGCTTCGCCTTCCTCAGCCAGCCACCGAGCCGTTGCCCGCCGCGTCGCAGGAAGCGTCACCCTGACGCAGCTCCTGGGCGAGGACGCTCGCCTGGACACCGCAGATGTTGGCCGCAAGACCGACCGGCACCTGGATCGTGTTGTCGGTTATCGCGAGGTTGACGAGGCCCTCTTGTTGAGCGCCGCCACCGCCACCGCCACCGCCACTGCGGGTGGCCGTCGCCTCGCCGAGCGCCGTGCAGTCCACCGGCCCTTGCATCAGGTCTTGGGCCAGGACTCCCACCTGCGCGCCGCACACGTTCGCCGCGACGGCAATCGGCACCTGCACGACGTTGTCCGAGACATCGACGTTGATGAGCCCGCTCTGCTGAGCTGAGGCCGGTGCAGCGCCAACACCCAGTGACAGCGTCGCGGCTGCAGCTACTCCTACCAGACGGATCCGTGTGGATCTGAACATCTGAACTCCTTCGGTGACTGGGCTACCTCGTTCTCCGAGGCCCCTGGTTTTGCGCCCCCGCCTCGCGACGGGTTTGCCTTTGTCGAGAGTCGTCTCTCGGTGGGAGATTGCCCAAAGCCGCAGTCGAGGAAACCGGGCGCACCATCCCCCGGCCCTGCCGCCATGGGAACCAGGACATCCGTCCAGGTGACCGCGGGGAGACCAGAACCTTCGTAGCCGGGTGCCGTTCTTACGTATGAGCCGCATCCCCAAGCCAGGAGGTCTTTTGATGAAGCGACTTTTCGTTTCGCTCGGCGTGATCGCGGTCATGGCATCGCCCGCTGACGCTGCTGCGGCACCTGCCAAGGTCGACAAGCGCGAGGGCACGCGGGAGTGTCGGCAGCTCCAGCGCGTCGTCGAGACGCGGGCGAACTTCGTTCAGCTCGTGAAGCTCGAGGCCAGGGCCAACAGGCGCAACGCCTTCGGCCGCTGCGTCAAGGTCCGGACCCGGGCCGCCGCCAGCGAGCGTCGTGCCGCGTTCAAGGAGGCCAAGCAGGCGTGTGCGAGCCTGCGGCCCGGTGCTCGCAGCTCCGCCAGGCCTGAGTCGGCTGGTCGGCCGCCGTTTGCTGGTCGTCCGAGCGACCCGGGCGCGTACGGCCGCTGTGTTTCTGCGGCTGCTCGCAGCAACCGCCGCGAGTCGGATGCCGAGCAGCGCGAGGCGACCCTCAACCCGGCGCGCAGTTGCCGCAAGGCCCAGGAGGACAACGCCGCCGCGTACAACGCGATGTTCCCCGGCAAGAACGGGTTCGGCAAGTGCGTCTCCCAGGTCGCACAGGCCCAGGGCGACCAGGACGAGACGCCGGAGCCCGCCGCCGCCACCTGATCGCATTTGACACCCGACGTACCTGAGAAGGGGCCTCGGGGCCCCTTCTCTACGTCTTCATGCCGTCCGGCCTCAGGTCCTACGCTGCGGTCGCCGCCTCGATTGCCTCGGCGATCTGCTGGTAGACGAGCTCGTACTCCCTCGCCGGTCCACCAAAGGGGTCTGAGATGGACAGCGGCCCGGCGTCGCAGAGCGCACCGAGCCAGTGCACCCTCTGTGGAGAGTTGGGCTGCTCGCGGGCAACCGCACGATGGTTGGCGTGGTCGAAGACGTACACGGCGTCCGCATGCTGCAGCATCTCCGGCGAGAGCACTCGAGAGCGGTGCGCGCGCAGGTCCACCCCGAATGGGCCGGCCGCCGCGATGGCTTCCGCGGGGGCGCGGCGCCCGGGGACCGGGTACGAGCCTGCTGACAAGAGACTGGTGTCCTCGTCGAGATGCTGGCGGGCGAGCAATTCGGCGAAGGGGCTCCGGCATATGTTGCCCAGGCAGACGAACAACAGGCTCCGGGCCTCGGCCCACGCGCTCCTTGCCTCGCTCGTCAGCTCGTCGCGGCTCGCCTGGTCG
Source organism: Actinomycetota bacterium (assembly GCA_030860365.1). Classification (GTDB taxonomy): domain Bacteria; phylum Actinomycetota; class Thermoleophilia; order Solirubrobacterales; family Thermoleophilaceae; genus JACCZR01. Next base: position 3,727 of record JALZII010000043.1, on the reverse strand, counting down.
GGCTTCCCGGTCCCGGTCATGAGCGGTAGGTGTCGAGCTCGGCGGGTCCTGAGGACTCTGATCGCACGCCGATGCAGCCTTGTTATACCGAGCGGATATGGCGCGAGGGTCGCGTGGCCCGAACACCAGCGTCATCCCGGTCGACTGGCCTACCCTGGGGACGTCCCTCGAGCTCTCGCACGAAGTCGCGACCGGCTCCCGAAAGCTGCTCGGGCGAGCGGCCGGGGACGCTGGCGACCATGCCGTCAGCCGCCGCGCCCGCCTTGTCGATCGTCGCCTGCTGTGCAAACCCGTCGAAGGCGATCAGCGGTACTTTCTCGTTCGAGCCCACCACGCCGACCTTGTCGCGGATCAGGTGGGCCCCGTTCTGCTCGATCAGCCCGGCGAGCACCAGTGCATCCGGACCGCCTTGCTTCACGCGCCGCATCAGACCCCCGTAGGCGTTGAAGACCCAGGACAGATCGCCCGGGGTGAAGCCGAGGTCGGCCCGGATGTCCGGCAGCGCGACCCCGATGATCGAGGTGTCAATTATGACCATGAACTGGGCGAGGCGATCACTGCGAGCGCCCACCACCGCTTGTTGTCAGCTTGCGATGACATGTCTTCTCCTTGTCTGTGGGAGCCGCAGCTCCCAGAGTTCAGTTCTTGGCGAGTCGGTGGCCGGCCCTGGCCGGCCCGGCACATCGCCCGCAGCCGCCCGCGCCGCCGAGCGGCACGGCGCGGCGGGTGAGGAGCAGGGTCATCGCGCCACCTCCCGAGTGAAGGCGGCGGTGCGGATCTCGCCGTCGTGCTTGAACTGGAGGAAGAGCCCGTAGCGTCCCTCGGAGGGGAACGCGGTCGCGAAGCTGACCGGCTTGCCGGGGCTCCCGGTGTGGCTGTCCTCCTGGTCGGGCTCTGTGTGGCCGCCCTCGGAGGGGTGCACGTGCAGGTAGGCGAGGTCACCTTCGCGGAGCGCGACGAGGTGTCCCTTCGCTCCGAGGTAGTCGTCGACCTCGATCTCCCTGCCGGACGAAGCGACTGCAGTGGTCGAGGACAACCTGACGCGGCTGCAGCAGCTCGGCCTCCTGCCTGGCACCTGAAGTGCCGCGCTTGCGGGGGGCAGATTCGCCAGACCTCCCCGGGCCAGGCCGTTCCTCGTGGCTGAGCAAGTGCTCCTTGCGTGGGGGGCGCGGTTGTTCGTCGCCTTTATCGCTCCATCCGGCCCTCAGGCCGCCCCAGCCAACTCGAGGCCGAAGGAGCGCCTCCCCTGAGCTCGGAGAGGTATCCGGCTTCCCCTGCGCTCCAGCGCAACTGGTCAGGCGCAGGCAAGGGCCAGGGTACGTCAGGGCCAGTGTCCGGATCGCCGCCCCGGATCTCCTGGTGGGCCATATTTGAGCGACGCCGTCGTCGACCACGGACTCGCCCTGGCGATGGCGCTGGTGCGGGCGGATCGCGTCACAGCCACCGAGCGGGCGATGGCCAGTACCGTCCGGCGCCGCCCGCGGCCGCTCCCATGGAGGTTTCAGCTGAGCTGCTCGGCCAGTCCGATGATGATGCCCTCAGGGCCACGCAGGAAGCAGAGCCGGTAGATGTCCTCGTACTGCGCGATCTCACCGACGAGTTCGGCACCGTGGCTGCGCAGGCGGGCGACGACGTCGTCGATGTCGTCGACAGCGAACATGATGCGGCGTATGCCCAGCGCGTTAGCCGGCGCGCTTTCCGGCTCGGCTCTGACCGCCGGCGGCGTGTGGAACTTCGTCAGCTCGACCCGGCTGTGGCCGTTCGGGGTCCGCATCATGGTGATGTCGGCACGGACGTTGTCGAGCCCGACGACGCGGTCCACCCAACGCCCCTCGACCGTCGTCTCGCCCTCCAACTCCATACCGAGTTCGGCGAAGAACGCCTTGGCAGCCTCGAGGTCGGCCACAACGATGAGAACGTTGTCCATCCGCTGAATCGTCATGTCCTTGTCTTAGGGACGCAGGGGACACCGGGGACGCGTACGTCGCGACCGTCGCCAACTGGGTCCGCACAGTCGTTCAGGGATCGCCCCCTGCATCGAGCCGCTTCCACAACGCTTCCACAAGCCACCTGGGAGGCCCTGACTACGTTGCGCCGAGGGCCCGGACCCCGCTCCACGAGCGGCTTTGCGGCAGTGGGCGGTGCTGGGCTCGAACCCGGGGCGACCCCAGCGACAACAAACGCCTCCCGGGAGCGAGTTGATAATTCGCGCCAGTAGCAAGCCCTAACGAACGATCCTGAAGCCCTTTCGCTTCAACGAGGACTTATTTCCAGCCCCGTCGGTGGCTCGAGCGGCCAGTCGGTAGGTGCCGGGCCTGAGCGCCCGCCGGCGAAGCCGCCCGCGGAACGTAAAGGCGTTGCCGCCGGCCCTGCCGTTGACACTGAACGTCCCTCTGAGCTTCACCCAGCGCGTGCACTTTCGCCTCGAGCGGTTCGACCGCCTGGGCCTCACGCAGCGCCGGCCCACCTTGCGACCCGTGGCCTTCCGCTCCACGCTGAACTTGACCCTGCCGGCTTCGGAGAGCCTGTAGCGCACCCGGGTGCCCGCCCTCGCCCGGCTCGAGCTCACCGAGGAGCCTGATCGGGCTGCCCGGAACCTGGTCGAGGAAAGGCCCAGCCTGCTGAAGACGGGTCTGGAGAGGTCCGGCCCACCGTTCACGGGGGTAACGGTTCCTGCGCCCCCACCGGGGCGGACCAGGTACGACCCGCTGTTCGGAGCGAGGTCATACTGCCTGGTGGCGTACGTGGCGTACTCACTCTCGACCACGACCCTCACACCGGCGTTCGAGATACCTAAGGCGCTTCGGCTCACGGATACGGCGAGGGAACGAGGCCCCGCAGCCCAAGCCATGCCGTCGGAGGAAACCGGCTCGAACCCGTAGCCGTTGAACCGCTGCAGCGACTCGTGGCCGTCGCTGCCTCTACGGGTGGCCCGGTAATCAAGTCCATTGGCACCCGTGCTCGCGTCTATGTCGACGTCGAAGTAGACGGCCATGGCGTCGTCCTGCCATAGGCGGTACTGATTCATGCCGATGCCTACGTCGACCGTTCCGCTGTCAGACCAGGTCAGAACGCCATTCAGAATGTCTGGGGCGTATCCAGAGTCCCCGCTGGGGTCAGCGAAGGTGCTGCTTGTCTCTCGAAACCGCCCGTCGCGGAATCCTTGCAGCGTTTCCGTCGCCTGGCCCTGAGAATTCTGCTCCGCGCTCGCGCTCGACGGATGGGTGGCGCTCAGCCCGCCGGCGCACAAGGCCAGCCCTCCGACCGCGAGGAGGGCCCTCGCCGTGGCGACCGGGCAAGTGGGCGGCGGCGGACCGCACGGCGCGGTTCCGAGGGGAGGCTCTGTGCGCGGGAGGTGTGAGGTAGGGCGAGGAATCGGAAGCGCTTTCGTGGCCGCGCGCTGCCCAGTATGGGACAGATCCTCCAAATCGGCAAGTACGGCCTGCCGGACACCTCGCGCCAGGGACGAGGGACGCGGGGGGACGCGTGAACAGGACCGGTCGTCAGACCGCGTGCGGCAGCCGCGCGGCAACCAAACCTTCCGCCGAGCGCTTCCACAACGCTTCCACAGGCCCCCTCAACGGGACCCGGGGCCGATGCGTCGAGGGCCTAGCTCCGCTCTACGAGCGGTGTCGCGGCAGTGGAGCCAGCCGGGCTCGAACCGGCGACCTCCTGCTTGCAAAGCAGGCGCTCTTCCAGCTGAGCTATGGCCCCGTCGGACTATGGT
>JALZII010000036.1 GCA_030860365.1 Actinomycetota bacterium | reverse complement strand
GGCTCGGCAAGCGCGACGAGCTCGACCCCGAGAAGTCGCGCGTGGCCGCCGCGGCCGTGGCGGCGCGCGTCGAGGAGCTGGGCGGCTCGGCGCTGTCGTGGGAGGCGCCCGAGGGCACCGGGGCCGGCATCGTCGAGGGCACGCTGCTCGCCCTCTATCGCTTCGACCGCTTCAAGTCGGACACCGAGGACAGCCCGAACCGCGTCGAGTCGCTGGAGATCGCCGGAGACCACGCCGACGAGGCCGCCGTCTCCGCCGCGCGTGTGACGGCCGAAGCCCAGAACCGGGCCCGCGACCTGCAGAACCTGCCCGCAAACGTGGCCACTCCGGTCTTCCTGGCCAGCCGCGCAGCCGAGATCGCCGACGCCCACGAGGCCCTCGAGATCGAGCTGCTCGATCAGGAGGAGATCGTCTCCCGCGGCATGGGCGCGTTCGCCTGCGTGGCCCAGGGCACCTACGCCGAGCCGCGCCTGATCGTGCTGCGCTACGACGGCGGTGGCGACGGCCCTCACCTGGGCTTCGTGGGCAAGGCGGTGACCTTCGACACCGGGGGGATCTCCATCAAGCCCGCGGGGAAGATGCACGAGATGAAGTTCGACATGTCCGGCGGGGCCGCCGTGCTGGAGTCGGTGGCCGCCATCGCCGAGCTGCGACTTCCCGTGCGGATCACCGCCGTGGTGCCGGCCACCGAGAACATGCCCAGCGGGCGCTCGGTCAAGCCGGGCGACATCGTCACCGCCATGAACGGCAGGACGATCGAGGTCAACAACACCGACGCCGAGGGCCGCCTCGTCCTGGCCGACGCCCTCAGCTACGCCGTCGAGCAGGGGGCCGAGCGGATCGTGGACCTGGCCACGCTCACCGGCGCGATCATCGTGGCGCTGGGCTCCACCTACGCGGGCGTCTTCTCCAACGACGACGAGTGGTGCGCGGAGGTCGAGGCGGCGATGGACGGCACGGGCGAGCTGGGCTGGCGTCTGCCCCTGCATCCGGAGATCCTCGAGCTCACCAAGGGCCAGTACGCCGACCTCACCAACGCCGCCGCCGAGCGCAAGGCGATGTCCTCCTACGCCGCCGAGTTCCTGCGCCAGTTCGTGGGCGAGGTGCCGTGGGTGCACCTGGACATCGCCGGCACCGCGTGGGGCCTGGGGCGCTCGTACGTGGGCAAGGGCGCCTCGGGGTTCGGCGTGCGGCTGCTGGTTGAGCTGGCACGCAGCTCTTCCCCCGCTTAGGCCAAACCCGGCTCCGGGAAACCTCGTTCTGTGACTCCGGTCACAGACGGTGTGAGCTGCGGCCGCGGCGGATACCGTGGGAGGGAGTCGCAATTCTGGCCCTTGCGAGGTCCCCATGCGTGAGCAACGCGATGGGGCGTGGATCACCCCGGCAGTCCCGGTGGTCCAAAGCTCGGCGCCTCTGCCATCCCAGGAGGTTGATTTCTCTGATTCCGAAACGAACCCTTGCCGTCTGCGCGTGCGCCCTCGGCGCCTCCGGCGGCGCCGCGTCGGCGCTGGCGGCCGGCGAGCCCGATCCGGACGACGGACCCGCCATCCAAGCGCTGATCCCGGTGGTCCACGAGCAGCTCGTGCCGGCGTCCGGGCGGCCCACCAAGCGCCTGCAGGACCGCTACCTCGAGTTGCACGAGAAGGCTCGCAAGTCCGGCGAGAAGCCCGGCCGCGACGTGGTCCGTGACGCCGTGAAGGAGCGCGACGGCGACCTTCGCCTCGCCACCGCCCTCGACGTCAAGCGCTCGGTCCGCGTGCTCAAGCGGCTGACCGCGCCCCCGGCCGGCGCCTCGGGCTCGAGCGCCGGCGGCGCCCCAAGCGGTCAGCTGAGCGCCATCGCCGCCTGCGAATCGGGCGGTGACCCCGGTGCCGTCGGAGGGGGCGGCGCCTACCGGGGCAAGTACCAGTTCTCGCGGGAGACCTGGGCGTCGGTGGGCGGCAGCGGCGATCCCGCCGCGGCCCCCGCGGGCGAGCAGGACAAGCGCGCCGCCCAGCTGCTGGCGCGTGACGGTGCCGGCCACTGGCCCCGCTGCGGCAGCTGATCCAGCTCA
>JALZII010000035.1 GCA_030860365.1 Actinomycetota bacterium | reverse complement strand
CCGGATTACGCCTGCGTCCTTGGATTGCTCGGCCAGACCACCTCATTCCCAGTTGCTTGACCACCAGGAGCTAGAGACCACCAGTGATTGACATCAACAACTTCGACGCCATCTCCATCGGGCTGGCTTCCTCCAAGCAGATTCGGTCCTGGTCCTCGGGCGAGGTGACCAAGCCGGAGACGATCAACTACCGCACGCTGAAGCCCGAAAAGGACGGGCTGTTCTGCGAGCGCATCTTCGGTCCCACCAAGGACTGGGAGTGCTACTGCGGCAAGTACAAGCGCGTCCGCTACAAGGGGATCGTCTGCGAGCGCTGCGGCGTGGAGGTCACGCGCTCCAAGGTGCGCCGCGAGCGCATGGGCCACGTGGACCTGGCCGCCCCGGTCAGCCACATCTGGTTCTTCAAGGGCGTCCCCAGCCGCATCGGCTACCTGATCGACATGGCCCCCAAGGAGCTCGAGAAGGTCCTGTACTTCGCGGCCTCCATGGTCACCTGGGTCGACGACGAGGCCCGTGGAAAGGACATCCCAACCCTCCAGGGCGAGGTCGACCGGGTCATCGAGGCCTACGACGACGAGAAGGTCGAGCGGGTGGGCGAGCTGCGCGACTCGCTCGAGCGCCGCCTGCAGTACCTGCAGACCGGCAGCGAGTCGAAGTTCTCCGACGACGACCTACTGTGGTCGGAGTCGCTGGAGCTCGACATCCAGAAGATCTCCGACGAGGAGCGCGAGAAGCTCGAGAAGGACCTCAACAAGACCTTCGACGCCGACATCGCGGACACCGAGGCCTACATCGAGGACGCCGCCGAGCGGATGCGCCAGGTCTGGGACCTCTTCCAGACGATGGACGCCAAGGCCGTCATCGCCGACGAGACGCTCTTCCGCGAGCTCAAGGAGCGCTTCGGCTCTCCCTACGGCTTCGGCGAGTACTTCCGCGGCGGCATGGGTGCCGAGGCGGTCCGTGACCTGCTCGAGCAGGTCGACCTCGACGCCGAGCGCGAAGAGCTCGAGGACCAGGTCAAGACGGCCAAGGGCCAGAAGCAGTCGCGCGCGGTGAAGCGGCTGAAGGTGGTTTCCGCCTTCATCCACTCCTCCAACAAGCCCGAGGACATGATCCTCGAGGCCGTGCCGGTGATCCCGCCCGAGCTGCGCCCGATGGTGCAGCTGGACGGCGGGCGCTTTGCCACCTCGGACCTCAACGACCTCTACCGCCGCGTCATCAACCGCAACAACCGGTTGAAGCGGCTGCTCGACCTCGGGGCGCCCGAGATCATCGTCAACAACGAGAAGCGGATGCTGCAGGAGGCCGTCGACGCGCTGTTCGACAACGGCCGCCGCGGGCGCCCGGTCACCGGGCCCGGCAACCGTCCCCTGAAGTCGCTCAGCGACATGCTCAAGGGCAAGCAGGGGCGCTTCCGCCAGAACCTGCTCGGCAAGCGCGTGGACTACTCGGGGCGCTCGGTCATCGTGGCCGGCCCTGCGCTGAAGCTCCACCAGTGCGGCCTGCCCAAGCTGATGGCCCTCGAGCTGTTCAAGCCGTTCATCATGGCCCGGCTGGTCGAGCGCAAGTCCGTCCAGAACATCAAGGCGGCCAAGAAGCTCGTCGACTCGATGATCCCCGAGGTCTGGGACGTGCTCGAGGAGGTCATCCAGGAGCACCCGGTGCTGCTCAACCGCGCGCCCACGCTGCACCGCCTCGGGCTGCAGGCTTTCGAGCCGCAGCTGGTGGAGGGCAAGGCGATCCAGGTGCACCCGCTGGTCTGCCACGCCTTCAACGCGGACTTCGACGGCGACCAGATGGCCGTCCACCTGCCGCTGTCGGCCGAGGCCCAGGCGGAGGCACGGCTGCTGATGCTGTCCTCGAACAACATCCTGTCACCGGCGCATGGCCAGCCGCTGGCCACGCCTACCCAGGACATGATCCTTGGCGCCTACTACCTCACCTACGGTCCGGACGAAGACGAGCTCTCCGAACTGCGCGAGAAGGAGCGTGGTGGCAAGTGGGATGAGAAGGGGCTGGGCAAGCGCCCGCACGTCTTCCGCTCGGCGCAGGAGGCCACGCTCTCCTACGAGCACGGCATGGTCAACCTGCACGACCTGGCCGAGTACCGCCGTGTGCACGGCGGCGAGCACGTGCTCACCACCGTCGGAAGGATCATCTTCAACGAGCGCATCGAGCGCGCACTCAAGGAGAGCCTCGAGGAGGGCTACGACCCCACCGAGTACGAGTTCGTCAACAAGCCGCTCAAGAAGCGTGACATGAACGACGTGATCCAGGGTCTCGTGGATATGCACGGCCCCTACGCCACGGCGCTGGTGCTCGACGCCTTCAAGGAGCTCGGCTTCCACTTCGCCTCCAAGGCGGGAATCACCATCTCCAAGAACGACGTCGTGATCCCGCCCGACAAGGCGAAGATCCTCGACCGCTACGAGGGCGAGGTCGGCGAGGTCCAGGACAACTACGGCATGGGCCTCATCTCCGACGAGGAGCGCAAGGAGGCCGTCGTCGAGAAGTGGACCGCCGCCACCGAGGAGGTCGGTCAGGCGATGCAGGACAACCTGCACCATCTGAACTCCATCTTCATGATGGCCAACTCCGGCGCCCGTGGCTCGTTCAAGCAGATCCGCCAGTTGGCGGGCATGCGCGGCCTGATGGCCAACCCGAAGGGCGAGATCATCGAGCGCCCGATCAAGGCCAACTTCATGGAGGGCCTGACCGTGCTCGAGTACTTCATCTCGACCCACGGGGCCCGGAAGGGCCTGGCGGACACCGCGCTGCGCACGGCGGATTCGGGCTACCTCACCCGGCGCCTGGTCGACGTCGCGCAGGACGTGATCGTGCGCGAGGAGGATTGCGGCACCGCCGAGTACATCGAGATGCCGCTGCTGCGCGAGGACGGCAAGGTCAACGACAACCTGCACGGGCGCTTCGCGGCCGGCGACTTCTCGACCAAGCGCGGCCGCGGGCTGATCGAGAAGGGCCAGCTGATCACCGGCGCCCACGCCGCCGAGGCGGTCGAGGGCTACGGGGGCGAGCAGGCCGCGGTGCCGGTTCGCTCGGCGCTGAAGTGCGAGGCCGACACCGGCATCTGCCAGCGCTGCTACGGCGTGGCGCCCGCCACCGGCAAGGTCGTCGCCATCGGCGATGCGGTGGGGATCATCGCCGCGCAGTCGATCGGCGAGCCCGGCACCCAGCTCACGCTGCGCACCTTCCACACCGGGGGCGTGGCGGGCCTGGACATCACCCAGGGCCTCCCGCGCGTCGTGGAGCTTTTCGAGGCGCGCAAGCCCAAGGGCCTCGCCAACCTGGCCGAGACCGCCGGCACCGCGACGATCGAGCGCACCGAGAAGGCGCTCAAGGTCACCGTCACCGACGAGTCAGGAGAGGAGCACGCCTACTCGTTCCCCACGCGCACGCGCCTCTTCGTCGAGGAGGGCGAGAAGATCGAGAAGGGCAGGCAGCTGAACGAGGGCTCGATCTACCCGCACGAGCTGCTGTCGATCCGCGGCCGCACGGACACAGAGGTCTACCTGGTGGCCGAGGTCCAGCGGGTCTACCGCTCCCAGGGGGTGGACATCGACGACAAGCACATAGAGATCATCGTGCGGCAGATGATGAAGAAGGTCCGGGTGGACCAGAAGGGCGACACCACCTACCTCCCTGGCCAGTTCGTCGACCGCCACGAGATGACGCGCACGAACGCCGAGCACCAGAAGGCCAAGAGCGAGAAGGCCCAGTTCGAGGAGATCATCCTCGGCATCACGAAGGCCTCCCTGGCCACAGACTCGTTCCTGTCGGCGGCCTCCTTCCAGGAGACCACCAAGGTGCTCACCGACGCCGCGCTCGAGGGCAAGACGGACCGCCTCTACGGGCTCAAGGAGAACGTGATCATCGGCAAGCTGATTCCGGCGGCCACGGGGCTCAAGCGCTACCGGCGCCTGGAGATCGAGCCGACCGAGCCGATCAGCCGGCCCGGCCCCGAGGAGCTCGGCCTTCTCGACGACTCCGACCTGGCGGCCGAGCTCGGCCTCACCGAGGACGGAGAGCTCGAGGGCTTCGGCCTGGGCGACGGCGGCAACGGCGCCGACGTCGGGCTCGGCGAGGAGCTGGCCGACCTACGTCCCCCGAGCGACAGCGGGGACGACGCCTGACAGTTACCTCCGCTGGGCATCCGTGCCCGCGGTTTCGACCAGGGCTCGACTTCCAGTCTCCGGTAAGTCCGCTGGGCATCCGTTGCCGGCGGTTTGGCTTTGCCGTAACAGTGGGTAGACGCAACTTTGACTCTCGTCTGGACGGGTTACCGATCCAGGCGCTTTGGCCTTCACGCGGCAGGCGCGGGGGCCGATAGGCCGAAGAGCGGTTGAGAAACCGCAGCGCCTCTGCCTCCTTCCCATGACCCTTCAACTCGGAATCCTGCTCGCGCTCTTCAGCGCGCTCATCACCAACCTGAGCTTCCTCCTGAAGCACAGGGGCGCCTGCGAGGCGCCGCCGGTCACCGTGCGCCACCCGCTGCGCACCGCGGCGGCGCTCTTTCGCTCCAAGTGGTTCGCGATCGGCTGGGCGGTGGCGCTGGTGGCCTGGTGCTTTCACGTCGGGGCGCTCGCTCTCGCGCCACTCTCGGTGGTCCAGGCCGTCCTGTCGGGCGGGCTGGTCTTCCTGACCGTCCTGGCCCAGCGGTTCTTCGGCTGCGCTCTTGGACGGCGCCAGTGGATGGGCGTGGGCTTGACCGCCCTGGGACTGGTGCTGCTCACGATCACGCTTCCAAGCCACGCCGGCGACAGCGCGAGCTACTCGGTGACCGGCATGATCGCCTTCGAGGCAAGCCTCCTGGCCCTGGGCGCCTTTCTGGTCTTCTCTCCCGGGCTCGGCAACCATCAGCACCGCGGTGTGCTGCTCGGGGCCGCGGCGGGCATCCTGTTCGGCGTCTCCGACGTTGCCATCAAGGCGCTCACCGGCGCGGTAGGCGACTCCGGGGTAGCCGGGCTGCTCTCGCCCTGGCTCGCCACCTGCGTCTTCGCCTCGGTGATCGCCTTCTACGCCTCGGCCCGTGGGCTGCAGAAGGGAGATGCCGTCCCGGTCATCACGATCACCAGCGCCGCCGCCAACGTCTCGGCGATCTCGGGGGGCATCCTCGTCTTCGGCGATCCCATGCCGAGCGATCCCGTGGGCATCGTCGTGCAGAGCGTGGCCTTCGTGCTGGTGATCGTGGCCGCCGCGCTCACGCCGAGTCCAGCGCACGCCCCGAGCGCGCAGCCCGCAGCGGCCTAAGCGAGGACCGACCCTAAGCCGGCAGGGCCGAGTCGCTACTCCGCCTCGGGCGACGAGCCCGGGGAGGTCGGCTGGCCGACACCAAGCCCGATCGCCGTGGCGGTCGGCTCGCGCTCCTCGGGGGGCCGACGCTCCAGCCACCCGAGGAAGGCCCGCGCCACGTGCGGATCGAACAGCGTGCCTGCGTTGGCGCGCAGCTCCTCCTTGGCCGCCTCGACTCCGATCGCGGCTCGGTAGGGGCGGTCGCTGTCATGGCCTCGTAGGCGTAGGCGTAGGCGTAGGCGTAGGCGTCGGCGACGGCGAGGATGCGGGACTCGAGCGAGAGCTGCTCCCCAGGTCGGCCCGGCCGCGGCGCTCGGCCAGGATCGCGCTGATCTCCGGGCTGTGCATCACCGTGCGGTCGCGTCCCAGCCGCTTGGCCGCGGCGACGGCCTGGCAGCTCCCGGTCAGCAGCCCTCACGGGTCTTCCCGTGCTCGGGGAAGCAGGCCACGCCAAAGGAGCCCTGGACCGGCATCTGCAGGTCCGAGGTGTCCTGCGCGACCCCCACTCGCAGCCGCTCGGCCACCACGTAGGCCCCGTGTTGGTCGGTGTCGGGCAGGACGAAGGCGAACTCCTGGCCGCCGATTCGCCCCGCGGCGTCCATCGTGCGCTTGGCGTGCTCAAGCGCGCTGCCGGTGCGCTGGAGGGCGATCTCGGCCGCGTCGTGCCCCAGCCGGCGCGCACGCGCGTGCGCAGCGTCCACACGAACAGGCAGGTCATGGCCGTCATCCCGACTATCACGAGCCACCAGCCGGCCCCCGTGACGCCCGGTTGCTCTGCGGTCAGGACGGCGGCGTACATGACGGCGGCGAAGGCGACGTGGGCCGCCGCGCTGCCGCGGGCGAGGAAGTAGCCCGCGAAGAGCCCGACCCACACGTAGAAGACGGCGGCGATGCTCGCGCCGTCGCCGGTGAACACCACCCCGGCGGTGATCAGCACCGTGCCGAACGCACCGGTAGCGTGGAACCACCGGTCGGACATCCGCCCGGAGGCGAGCACCAGCGCCACGCCCTGGGCCAGCGTGACCGCCGCGGTGATCGCAAGCCCGAGCTCGTCGACCTCTCCGCCGGGCTGGACGATCACGAGACATCCGAGCTCCAGGACCGCGCCGGCCACGAACAGCGAGCCGAGGGCCCGAGCCTGCAGCAGCTCGTCGCCGCCGCGACCTGCTCTCGTCGCGTCCGTCGCGGCCGTTGCGTCCGGCGCGCAGCTCGGGCCATCCTCGTCCGGTTGCGCCAAGAGCCCGAGTGTAGGTAGAAAGTCGCTCTTTGCGAGCTGTGCCAGGCCCGTTGCTACCATCGCCAGCCGCATGCCAAGCACCAATCAGCTCGTCCGCAAGGGCCGCCACCGCCCCAAGAAGAAGGTCTCGACGCCCGGGCTGAAGTCCGGCCAGGGTCGCAAGCGCCGGGTGGCCGCGCCTCAGCGGCGCGGGGTGTGCACCCGGGTCTTCACCGTCACCCCCAAGAAGCCGAACTCGGCGCTGCGCAAGGTCGCGCGAGTTCGGCTGACCAATCAGATGGAGGTCACCGTCTACATCCCGGGTGAGGGTCACAACCTCCAGGAGCACTCGGTGGTGCTCGTGCGCGGCGGCCGGGTCAAGGACCTCCCGGGTGTGCGCTACAAGGTCGTGCGCGGCACGCTCGACGCTTCGGGCGTGAGCGAGCGCAAGAAGGCTCGCTCGCAGTACGGCACCAAGAGCAGGTAATGCCCCGCCGCGCTGCAGCGGGCTATCGCCCGATCGACCCCGACGCCGTCCACGGCTCCCGCTTGGTCCAGCAGGTCATCAACAAGGTGATGGTCTCGGGGAAGAAGTCCCTGGCCGAGCAGATCGTCTACGACGCGCTCGAGATCCTCGCGCGCCGCTCCAAGCAGGACGTGGTGCCCACCCTGGAGGACTCGATCAAGCAGTTGACGCCGGTGCTGGAGGTGCGCTCCCGGCGCGTCGGCGGCGCCACCTATCAGGTACCGGTCGAGGTGCCCCAGCGCCGCGCTCGCACCCTCGCCGTCCGCTGGCTGGTCGAGTTCGCGCGCAACCGCCGCGAGAAGACGATGGCCGAGCGCCTGGCCGGAGAGCTCGTCGACGCCCAGTCCCAGCAGGGCTTGGCCTACAAGCGCAAGGACGACATCTACCGGATGGCGCAGGCCAACAAGGCCTTCGCCCACTACCGCTGGTAGCAGCGGCGCGATAAGTGTCCAGGGGGCTTCGCCCCCTACAGCCGCCGCTGCGCGGCGGCACACCCCCCAGTTCCTCGGCGCCCTCGCCTACGGAGTAGGCGTCGGGCACCTCTTCCTTGCCATGCTCGCTTCTCGAACCGCTGCGACCAGCGGTTCGCGTCAGTCCTCGCCGCCACCTTCGGCGGTTGACCTCGCCGCGTGTCCGCCGGGCAGGCCCGCCCACGCTGGCCCGCGGGCCCAGCAGCCCGCATCAGCCCCGCCGCCGCCGCCAGCCCTCCCGCCCCCAGCTCGAGGTACAGGCCGGGGCCCTTCGTGCCCTTCGCTCCCTCGAAGCTGCGGCCGATGGCGCCTGTCTTCGAAGCCTCGGGGAGATCCACGAGAAGCCCGATCAGGAGGGCGGTCGCGCCCAGCGCCACAAGCGCTGCCGCGGCCGGATGGCTGCGATCCAGGCCGGCGCCGATGGCCATGCCGACCATCGCGGCTGCCACGAGCAGCCTGGAGGCCACCCCGGGAGCGCCTCGGCGCTCTGTGACCGTCAGCGAGCAGCGGTCCGCGAGCTCCGGGCTGGCATCGTTGATGACCTCGCAAGAGCCGTTGGCGACGTCAACCGAGGCGATCGGCACGAACAGGGCCGTGAGGAACATGGCTGCGGCCACGATTCCGACCGCGAGCACCCCCAGGTCGATCCTCCTGGACCCCGCTGCTGGAGCGGGAAGGCGCCCCGTTCGAGCCCTCGATCCTCTGCTAGCCTCCTTCAGCCGGTTCGGCGCCCTCAGGAACGTTGATGGAGACCCTCACCGCATAGACAGCTCCCCGGGCGACAGCCAGACGCTTCAACGGGCCCGGTCAGGGCCTTTTTTCTGCCCAGATACGCAACGGACGAGATCACAGATGGCACGCGAGATACCCCTTCAGAAGACCCGGAACATCGGGATCATGGCGCACATCGACGCCGGCAAGACGACGACCACCGAGCGCATCCTCTTCTACACCGGGCGCACCCACAAGATGGGCGAGGTCCACGAGGGCGCGGCCGTCATGGACTGGATGGAGCAGGAGCAGGAGCGGGGGATCACCATCACCTCCGCGGCCACCACCGCTTCGTGGCGCGATCATCGCGTGAACATCATCGACACGCCCGGCCACGTGGACTTCACGGTCGAGGTCGAGCGCTCGCTGCGCGTGCTCGACGGCGCCGTGGCGGTCTTCGACTCGGTCGCCGGGGTCGAGCCGCAGTCCGAGACCGTCTGGCGCCAGGCCGACAAGTACCGCGTCCCGCGCATCGCGTTCATCAACAAGATGGACCGCATCGGCGCCGACTTCGACGCGTCGGTCCAGTCGATGCGCGACCGCTTGGGCGCCCGGCCCATCGACGTCCAGCTGCCGATCGGCGCTGAGGGCTACTTCCGCGGCGTGATCGACCTGGTGACCAACAAGGCGATCGTCTACCAGGACGACCTCGGCCAGGAGTGGGGCGAGGAGGAGATCCCCGCCGAGCTGGCCGAGCAGGCCCGCGAGGCGCGCACCCAGCTCATCGAAGCGGTGGCCGACTACGACGAAGAGCTGATGGAGGACTACCTCGAGGACAAGCCGATCGAGGCCGACCGCCTGCGCGCGGACATCCGCAAGGCGACCCTCGACATCGAGATCACCCCGGTGCTCTGCGGCTCGGCCTTCAAGAACAAGGGCGTGCAGCCCCTGCTCGACGCGGTCATCGACTACCTGCCGAGCCCGCTCGACGTCCCTCCCGTCGAAGGTCTCGAGGGCTCTCAGATACAGGACGGCGAGGGGACTCCCACCACGCGCGTGGCCGACGACGACGGGCCCTTCAGCGCTCTGGCCTTCAAGGTGATGTCAGACCCGTTCGTCGGGAAGCTCACCTACTTCCGGATCTACTCCGGCAAGCTCTCCGCGGGCTCGAGGGTCCTCAACACCGTCACCGGCCGCACCGAGCGCGTGGGGCGCATCCTGATGATGCACGCCAACTCGCGCGAGGAGCAGGAGGAGATCTACGCGGGGGACATCGCCGCCGGGGTGGGCCTCAAGCAGACCTCGACAGGCGACACGCTGAGCGCGCCCGACGCCCCGGTCGTGCTCGAGACGATCAACTTCCCGGACCCGGTGGTGCACGTCTCGATCGAGCCGAAGACCAAGGCCGACCAGGAAAAGCTCGGAGTGGCCCTCGCGCGGCTGGCCGAGGAGGACCCCACCTTCCAGGTGCGCAGCGACGAGGAGACCGGTCAGACCGTGATCTCCGGCATGGGCGAGCTGCATCTCGAGGTGATCGTCGAGCGGATGAAGCGGGAGTTCAACGTCGAGGCCGGGGTGGGGCGCCCGCAGGTGGCCTACCGCGAGACGGTCCGCGCCGAGGCCACGAAGGTCGAGGGCAAGTTCATACGCCAGACCGGCGGCTCGGGCCAGTACGGAGTGGTCTACATCGACCTCGAGCCTGCGCCGGGCGAGGGCTTTGACTTCGTGAACAAGGTCAAGGGCGGCTCGGTGCCCAGCGAGTTCATCCCCGCGGTAGAGAAGGGCATCGAGGAGGCGTTGGAGTCCGGGGTCAAGGCGGGCTTTCCGATGGTCGACGTCCGCGCGACGCTCACCGACGGCAAGTACCACGACACCGACTCGAGCGAGATCGCCTTCAAGATCGCCGGTTCGCTGGCGCTCAAGGAGGCGGCCAAGCGCGCCAAGCCGGTGCTGCTCGAGCCGGTCATGGCCGTGGAGGTCGTGACCCCCGACGACTTTCTGGGCACGGTCATCGGCGACCTGTCGAGCCGTCGCGGCCGCGTGGAGGACCAAGAGCGGCGCGGCAACGCCATCGCCGTCCAAGCCAGCGTGCCGCTGTCCTCCATGTTCGGCTACGCAACGGATCTGCGGTCCAACACGCAGGGTCGTGCCAGCTACACGATGCAGTTCGACCGCTACGAAGAGGTGCCGTCGACCATCGCGGAAGAGATAACCGAGAGCCGCACGGGCGAGCCCGTGGGCGCAGCTTCGTAGGTAAGCTGGCCAGTCTTCAAGAAAGAAAGGACCGGAGTGGCAAAGGAGAAGTTCGAGCGCGACAAGCCGCACGTGAACGTCGGCACCATCGGTCACATCGACCACGGCAAGACGACCCTGACGGCGGCCATCACCAAGGTCCTGTCCGAGACGATCGGCGGTCAGGCCCGCAGCTTCGAGGAGATCGACAACGCTCCCGAGGAGAAGGAGCGCGGGATCACGATCGCCACGTCGCACGTGGAGTACGAGACGGAGAACCGTCACTACGCCCACGTGGACTGCCCGGGCCACGCCGACTACGTCAAGAACATGATCACCGGCGCCGCGCAGATGGACGGCGCGATCCTGGTGGTCTCGGCGGCCGACGGCCCCATGCCCCAGACGCGCGAGCACATCCTGCTCGCCCGCCAGGTGGGCGTGCCCTACATCGTGGTCTTCCTGAACAAGGTCGACCAGGTCGACGACGAGGAGCTGCTGGAGCTGGTCGAGGTCGAGGTTCGCGAGCTGCTCTCCGAGTACCAGTTCCCGGGGGACGACATCCCCGTCGTGCAGGGCTCGGCGCTGAAGGCACTCGACGGCGACCAGGAGCACGTGGACAAGATCCTCGAGCTCGCCGGGCACCTGGACACCTACATCCCCGAGCCCGAGCGTCCGCTCGACCTGCCGTTCCTGATGCCGGTCGAGGACGTCTTCTCGATCACCGGCCGCGGCACCGTGGCCACCGGGCGCGTCGAGCAGGGCAAGGTCAACACCGGTGAGGAAGTCGAGATCGTCGGCATCAAGGAGAAGACCGACCGCACGGTGGTCACCGGCGTCGAGATGTTCCGCAAGATGCTCGACGAGGGGCAGGCGGGCGACAACATCGGCGCCCTGCTGCGCGGCACCAAGCGCGAGGACATCGAGCGCGGTCAGGTGCTCTGCAAGCCGGGCTCGATCACCCCGCACACCAAGTTCCAGGCCGAGGTCTACTGCCTCAAGAAGGAGGAGGGCGGGCGCCACACTCCGTTCTTCTCGGGCTACCGCCCGCAGTTCTACTTCCGCACCACCGACGTCACCGGCGTGGCCAACCTGCCCGAGGGCACGGAGATGGTCATGCCGGGCGACAACGTCACGATGTCGATCGAGCTGATCCAGCCGATCGCCATGGACCAGGGCCTGCGCTTCGCCATCCGCGAAGGAGGCCGCACCGTCGGCTCGGGGGTGGTCACGAGCATCACCGAGTAGCTCCGACAGGACTACTACCCGGGGGCGGGCGAACCGTCCGCGCGCACTCGGCCGAGCCGAGCGCTTGCGGCTTGGGCCCGCCCCCACGCACGTTCTCACGCACATGGCAACTCTCACCCAGAACAAGATCCGGATCCGGCTCAAGGCCTACGACCACTCGGCGATCGAGGCGGCCGCCAAGGAGATCGTGGACACGGCCGTCCGCACCGGTGCCTCGATCTCCGGCCCCGTGCCCCTGCCCACCGAGAAGAACGTGTACTGCGTGATTCGCTCGCCCTTCAAGGACAAGGACTCGCGCGAGCACTTCGAGATCCGCACGCACAAGCGGCTGATCGACATCCTGCAGCCCACGCCGAAGACGGTCGACTCGCTGCAGCGCCTGGACGCGCTGCCCGCGGGTGTCGACATCCAGATTCAGTTGATCTGAGACGTGATGTCGAAGCTCACCATCAAGACGCGGGGCTGGAAGCCGCGCGGAGGCAATTAGATGTCGCTCGGGCTGCTCGGACGCAAGCTGGGGATGACGCAGGTCTTCGATCCCGAGGACGGCCACGTCGAGCGGGTGACGGTGATCGAGGCCGGCCCCTGTCACGTCACCGCCATCCGCCGCGCCGAGCGCGACGGCTACGACGCCGTGCAGCTCGCCTTCGGCGAGGTTCGGGAGAAGGCGCTGAACAAGCCGCAGCTCGGCCACCTCAAGAAGGCCGACGTCCCGGTGCTGCGCCACCTGCGCGAGTTCCGTGGCGTATCCGACCAAGCGGAGGTCGGGCTCGAGGTCAAGGTGGATCAGGTCTTCGAGAAGGGCCAGACGGTAAAGGTCTCGGGTGTCTCGAAGGGCAAGGGCTTCGCGGGCACGATCAAGCGCCACAACTTCTCCCGCGGCCCGGTCACCCACGGCTCGCACAACGTGCGCGCGCCGGGCTCGATCGGCGCCTCGGCCACGCCCTCGCGGGTGTTCAAGGGCATCCGCGGGCCCGGCCAGATGGGCAACAGGCAGGTCACCCAGCGCGGCCTGGAGATCGTGGACGTCCGGGGAGACGACAACCTGCTGTTGGTCCGCGGCTCGGTTCCGGGGCCCAAGGGCGGCGTCGTAGAGATCAGAGAGGACGCCTGATGGCGAGGGCCCCGTTCATCGGCGGCAAGAAGGGCGGCGTCGACCTCGACGGCGACGTGTTCGGCGAGAGCTTCCACGAGCCCCTCGTGCACGAGTGCGTGCGAGCCGAGCTGGCCGCTCGCCGCCAGGGCTCGGCCTCGACGCTCACGCGCGGCGAGATCGCCATGACGGGCGCCAAGGCCTGGCGCCAGAAGGGCACGGGCCGCGCGCGCGCCGGCGCCCTGTCGGTGCCTCACCGCACCGGCGGCGGCGTGGCCTTTGGCCCCAAGCCGCGCCACTACACCGTCAAGGTCAACCGCAAGGCGCGTCGTCGCGCGCTGCGCTCCGCTCTCTCGCTGCACGCCGAGCGGGAGTCGCTGGCCGCCGTAGACGCCTCGGCCTACGGCGCGCCGTACACCAAGGGCGCGGCCGATGCCCTGAAGGGCCTCAAGGGCGAGGGCAAGGTGCTGGTGGTGCTGGCCGACGGCGAGGAGAAGGCCGCCAAGAGCTTTCGCAACCTGGCCGAGGTCAGCGTGGCCCACGTGGACTCGGTGGGGGTGGCCGACCTGTTGGGCGCTGCCCGCCTGGTGGTCTCCGAGCCCGCGCTCGACCAGCTCTCCGGGAGGGCGAAGTGAACGCCCGCCAGGTGATCATCCGTCCCGTGATCTCGGAGAAGAGCTACGCCCTGCTGGCGGCCAACAAGTACACGTTCCGAGTCATCGACAAGGCCAATAAGACCCAGGTCCGCCAGGCCGTCGAGGAGATCTTCGGCGTGCGGGTGCGCGGTGTGAGCACGGTGAACGTCAAGCCAAAGCCCAAGCGCCGCGGCTACTCCGCGGGCAAGCGGCGCCAGTGGAAGAAGGCCGTGGTCACGCTGCACCCCGAGGACTCGATCGAGCTCTTTGAAGGGCAGGAGAGCGAATAGCGATGGCCATCAAGAGGCACAAGCCCACCAGCCCGGGGCGCCGGTTCGGCACCTGGTCCGATATGCCCGAGGTCACCAAGGGCGAGCCCGAGAAGTCGCTCACCGAGGGCCTGAGCAAGTCCGGCGGGCGAAACGCGCGCGGCCGCGTCACCGCCCGCCACCGCGGCGGCGGCGCCAAGCGCAAGTACCGCAAGATCGACTTCAAGCGTCTCAAGGACGGCGTTCCCGCCCGGGTGGCCTCGATCGAGTACGACCCCAACCGCTCGGCCCACATCGCGCTGCTGCACTACGCCGACGGCGAGAAGCGCTACATCCTGGCGCCCGCTCGCCTGAGCGTGGGCGCCACGGTGGCTTCGGGCGAGGGCGCAGACATCCAGCCCGGCAACTGCCTGCCGCTCTCCGCGATGCCCACCGGCACCACGGTGCACAACGTGGAGCTCACTCCCGGCCGCGGCGGCCAGCTCGGCCGCTCGGCGGGGGCCTCGATCCAGCTCGTGGCCAAGGAGGGCAAGCACGCGACGCTGCGCCTGCCCTCGGGCGAGATGCGCATGGTGCCGGGCGTCTGCCGCGCCACTGTTGGCACGATCGGCAACGCCGATCACGAGAACGTGGTCCTCGGCAAGGCTGGCCGCTCGCGCCACAAGGGCAAGCGCCCGCAGACCCGGGGCGTGGCGATGAACCCCGTCGACCACCCGCACGGCGGGGGTGAGGCGCACAAGACGCCGGGCGGGCACCCGCGCACCCCCTGGGGCGTGCCCACGTTGGGCTATCGCACGCGCAAGAAGCGCAAGGCCTCGGACCGCATGATCGTGCGCGACCGCAAGCGCGGGAAGAAGGGGCGCCGCCGGTGAGCCGCTCGTCGAAGAAGGGCCCGTGGGTCGAGGAGCGCCTGATGTCGCGCATCGAGGCCATGAACGAGTCGGGCGACCGCCAGATGGTCAAGACGTGGTCGCGCGCCTCCACGATCTTCCCCGAGATGGTGGGGCACACCATCGCCGTCCACGACGGCCGCAAGCACGTGCCCGTGTTCATCTCGGAGACCATGGTCGGCCACAAGCTCGGCGAGTTCGCACCCACCCGCATGTTCCGCGGGCACGCCGGCGGCGACCGCGTGAGGATGCGATGAGCCCCAAGGGACGCCCAGGCACGCCCGGCGGCGCCGACGGTCCGCGCGACGAGGACGCCAAGGCCGCGGCCGACGCGGCCGAGGCCAAGGCCGTCGAGGGCCAGGAGCAGGCCGGCGAGGAGGCTGAGGGCTCCGGCAGGACCCCCGAGCCGGCCACCCCGGCGAAGGAGGCCGCCGACGCGGCCGCGGATCAGGCCGTCGACGACGCTGCGCTGGACGAGGCCGAGGGGGCGGAGGACGACGCCGCGCAGGCCGAGGGCGAGGAGGACGCAGGGGACGAGCCCGACGAGGGCAAGCCCACCAAGCGCCGCCGTCGCGCCGCTGAGACCCCGACCCAGACATCCCGGCGCGAGCGCCGGGACCCGGGCGAGACCGTCAACGTTCGGGCTCGTGCGCGCTATGTGCGCACCGCTCCACGCAAGGCGAGGCTGGTCATGGACCACATCCGCGGCAAGGACGTCGAGCAGGCGCGGGCGATCCTGGCCTACGCGCCGCGCGCCGCCGCGGTTGACGTGCTGAAGCTGCTCGACTCCGCCGTTGCCAACGCGGAGAGCAACCACGAGCTCGGTCCCGACGAGCTGCGCGTGCGTCGCGCCTTCGTCGACGAGGGGCCGACCATCAAGCGCTACCGCCCGCGCGCGCTCGGCCGCGCCACACCCATCCACAAGCGCACGAGCCACATGACCATCGAGCTGACGACGGAAGGCAGGTAGGCAAGTGCTTCCTCCTGTCAGTCCAGACCCTTTTGGCGGCGCCTGGGCGCGCCTGACTGCGCGCGCCGAAATCGCCGATGCTCTGGCATCGACTCATTCGGCGCGCTTGTCAGCCAGACCCAGTCGCTCCCCAAAGCGGGCCAGTACTTCCAGGAGGAACCACTAATGGGACAGAAGGTCCATCCCGAGGCGATGCGCGTCGGCTACATCCACGACTGGAAGTCGACCTGGTTCAACGAGCGCGAGTTCTCCGACTACCTGATGGAGGACATCGAGATCCGCGCCCACATCGAGGGCAAGCTCAGCCACGCCGGCCTGTCGAGCATCACCATCAAGAAGAACTCGAACGAGGTCGAGGTGAACATTCACACTGCCCGGCCGGGCATCGTGATCGGCAAGTCGGGCTCGGAGGTGGACGCCCTGCGCAAGGAGCTCCACCGCATGACGAGCAAGGCGGTCAAGGTCAACATCCTCGAGATCAAGCGTCCGGAGCTCGACGCCAAGCTGGTGGCCCAGTCGATCGCCGAGCAGCTCCAGAACCGCGTGGCATTTCGGCGCGCCATGAAGCGCGCGCTCACCAGCGCCATGCGCTCGGGCGCGAAGGGCGTGAAGATCCAGGTGGGCGGCCGGCTGGGCGGCGCCGAGATGGCGCGCACCGAGAGCTACTCCGACGGGCGGGTGCCCCTGCACACGCTGCGTGCGGACATCGACTACGGCTTCTTCGAGGCCAAGACCACCTTCGGCCGCATCGGCGTGAAGGTCTGGGTCAACAAGGGCGAGATCATGCCCAAGGGCTTCGCGCAAGACCTCACCGACCTCGAGGCCCCGCAGCAGGTGGGGCGAGGCGGCGGTCAGCGTGGCGGCGGCAGGCCGCCACGTGGGGGAGGTGGCCGTTAGTGCTGCAGCCCAAGCGAGTCAAGCACCGCAAGGAGCACCGCGGCCGCATGCGGGGCTTCACCAAGGGCGGCGCCACGGTCGAGTTCGGCGAGTACGGCCTCAAGGCGCTCGAGCGCGGGTGGATCACCAACCGCCAGATCGAGGCCGCCCGAATCGCCATGACGCGCAAGATCAAGCGTGGCGGCAAGGTCTGGATCAACATCTTCCCGGACAAGCCCTACACCAAGAAGCCGGCCGAGACGCGCATGGGCTCCGGCAAGGGCTCGCCCGAGGGTTGGGTGGCGGTGATCAAGCCCGGCCGGGTGATGTTCGAGCTCTCGGGCGTGGACGAGGAGCTGGCCCGCGAGGCCATGCGCCTCGCCGGTCACAAGCTGCCGGTGAAGACCAAGTTCGTGATGCGGGAGGGGGCCGTCAGTGAGCAAGGCAGTTGAGGTACACGGCCTCGACGACGCCGGGCTCGCCGACTTCGTCGACGGCCGCCGCAAGGAGTCGTTCAACCTGCGCTTTCAGCATGCGACCGGTCAGCTCGAGAACACGGCCCGCCTCCAGCAGGCCAAGCGAGACCTGGCCCGGGGCCTGACCGTGGCGCGGGAGCGGGGCCTCGACATCGATGCGGAGATCAGAAGGCAGCGCGATGCTTGAACAGCCCGAGGACGCGACCGAGGACACCCCGGAGACGGTGAGCCCCGACGAGGCCACCGCGCCGGCCGGCGACGCCCCCGAGGGAGGCGCCGACGCCCCTGCGCCAGGGCCTGCCGAGCCCGAGAAGCAGCTCTCCCCGAAGGAGCGCCGCCACCGCGCACGCTCCCCGCACACCGAGTCGCGCCCTCAGCGCTCCGCCACCGAGCGGGCGGCCGAGCGCGCCGAGGCCCGCAGGAAGAAGGCCGCTGAGCGGCGTCGCTGGAGGGCGACCTCGCGCGAGAAGCGCCGAGCGGGCGGTCCGCGCGAGGACACGACGCCCCCGCCGGATACCGCCACCACCGGGCGCCCGCGGATGCGCCAGGGCGTGGTGGTCTCCGACCGCGGGGACAAGACGATCACCGTGCGCATCGAGGTCCAGCGGGCGCACCGCACCTACGGCAAGGTGGTGCGCACCTCCTCGAAGCTGCACGTGCACGACGAGGCCAACGATGCCAACGCGGGCGACACCGTGCGCGTGGTGGAGAGCCGTCCGCTGAGCGCCACCAAGCGCTGGCGCCTGCTAGAGATCCTGGAGAGGGCCCGGTAGACGGTGATCCAACAGGAGAGCAGGCTGAGGGTGGCCGACAACACCGGCGCCCGCGAGATCCTCTGCATCCGCGTGGACGGCGGCTCGCGCCGGCGCTACGCCGGAGTGGGTGACGTGATCACCGCGACCGTCAAGCAGGCCATCCCCCACGGGGCGGTCAGGAAGGGCGAGGTGGTCAAGGCAGTCGTGGTGCGCACGCGCAAGGAGTTCGGGCGCGACGACGGCACCTACATCTCGTTCGACGAGAACGCCGCCGTGCTCATCGACGCCACCAACCAGCCGCGCGGGACGCGCATCTTCGGCCCCGTGGCCCGTGAGCTGCGCGAGCGCAACTTCATGAGGATCGTCTCGCTGGCCCCGGAGGTGCTCTGATGAAGGTTCGCCGCGACGACCAGGTGAAGGTCATCTCGGGCAAGGACCGGGGCAAGACGGGCCGGGTGATGCGGGTGGACCGCGAGCGCGAGCGCGTCTACGTGGAGGGTTTGAACATCGTCAAGCGCCACCAGCGCCCACGCACGATGCAGGACCAGGGCGGCATCGTCGAGGCGCCCGGGCCCATCCACGTGTCCAACGTCCAGCTGCTCGATCCCTCCGACAACAGGCCCACCCGCGTGGGGACCCGCAGCGACGAGAGCGGACGCCGCGTGCGCGTGGCCAAGCGCTCGGGTCAGGATCTGGCCTGATGGAGGCGACCGCCCAGGCCAACGTGCCCGCGCGCCTCAAGGAGCGCTACGAGTCCGATATCCACGGGCGGCTGAAGGAGCGCTTCGGCTACTCGAGCGCGATGGAGGTGCCGCGGCTCACGAAGATCACTTTGAACATGGGTGTTGGAGACGCCAAGCAGGACTCCAACATGCTCGAGGCCGCCACCGAGCAGCTCGCCACCATCGCCGGCCAGCAGCCCAGCGTCCGGCGCGCGCGCAAGTCGATCGCCGCGTTCAAGCTGCGCGAGGGCATGCCCGTCGGAGTGAGCGTGACGCTGCGCCGCGCGCGCATGTACGAGTTCCTCGACCGCCTGATCTCGGTCGCCGTGCCCCGCATCCGCGACTTCCGGGGGCTCAACGCGCGCTCGTTCGACGGCCGCGGCAACTACTCGATGGGCATCCGAGAGCAGATCATCTTCCCTGAGATCGACTACGACTCGATCGACCAGGTGCGCGGGCTCGACGTGACCATCACCACCACCGCCGCCACCGACGAGGAGGCCTTTGTGCTTCTCTCCGGGTTTGGGATGCCCTTCGCTCCGGAGGGGGCCCCGGGAAGCGCCTCGGCCGCCGCGGAGCCCGACGAGGCCGAGGAAGAGCGCCGCAAGGAAGAGGCCCGGGCGAAGGCCGAGGCCGAGCAGGCCGCCCTTGAGGAGCTCAAGGAAGAGAACCCCGAGGCCTACGAGACCCCCGAGCGCCCCGACCCGGACGCCGCCGACCCCGAGGAGAGCAACTAGATGGCCAAGACCTCACAGGTGGTCAAGGCGTCCCGCCCGCCCAAGTTCAAGACCCGCGGGTACAACCGCTGCCGGCGCTGCGGGCGCTCGCGCGCCGTGCTGCGCAAGTTCGGCCTCTGCCGGATCTGCCTCCGCGAGGTGGCGCACGAGGGCTACGTCCCCGGCCTGACCAAGTCGAGCTGGTAAACCCATTCTGATGACCGATCCGATCGCCGACCTGCTGACGCGCATACGCAACGGCATCACCGCCGAGCACGACGTGGTGGAGATGCCGGCTTCGAGCTTCAAGGCCGAGGTGGCGCGGGTCCTGCGCGAGCAGGGCTACATCGAGAGCTACGACGTCGAGCCCGCGCGTGTGGGTCAGACCCTGCGCGTGCGCCTGAAGTACACCGAGGACCGGCGCTCGGTCATCTCGGGCATCGACCGCCTCTCGCGCCCTGGCCGGCGCCGTTACGTGGGCGCCACCGAGGTCCCGAGGGTGCTCGGCGGCATGGGCACCTCGATCGTCTCGACCTCTCGCGGGGTGATGACCGGCCATGACGCGCGGCGCGCCGGCGTCGGCGGCGAGCTCGTGGCGAGGGTCTGGTAGCCGGACATGAGCCGGATCGGAAGGCAGCCCATCGCGGTGCCCGACGGGGTGGACGTGAGCATCCGCCCCGACGCTGTCAGCGTCAAAGGCCCCAAGGGCGAGCTCTCGGAGGCCAAGGCGCGCGCGATCGAGGTGCGCGAGGACGACGGGCAGCTGCTGGTCTCGCGTCCGACCGACCGTGGCGAGCACCGCGCCCTGCACGGCCTCACCCGCAGCCTCATCGCCAACATGGTCGAGGGCGTCACCCAGGGCTTCGAGAAGCGCCTGGAGATCCAGGGCGTGGGCTACCGAGCCACCATGCAGGGGCAGAACCTGCAGCTGGCGGTGGGCTATTCGCATCCCGTGATCCTGGAGGTGCCGGAGGGCATCGAGTTCGAGGTCCCGCAGCCCACGCAGATCATCGTGCGCGGCATCTCCAAGCAGCTGGTGGGCGAGACCGCAGCGCGCATCCGCAAGACCCGCCCGCCCGAGCCCTACAAGGGCAAGGGAATCCGCTACGCCGACGAGCACGTCGCCCGGAAGGTCGGCAAGCGCGCATGAGTCTTTGGGACTCACTCCCTCGCCTCCGGCGCGCTCCGGCGGCTGCAAGCCTTCGCCTGGCGGCGTCTTCGGTGCCAGGCATCTGTCGACGGCGAAGCCGTATACAGGTGCGCAATGCTCTGCATTGGCTGCGCCCGACTCCTTGCCAGCCTTGCCTTTCGCTCGCCGGAGCATCGCCGGAGGCTCGGTCGTGAGTCACGCGACCACTGCCACCCGGGCCTCGGCGCGCATGCGCCGGCGCCGCCGTGTG
This sequence comes from Actinomycetota bacterium, assembly GCA_030860365.1. Lineage (GTDB taxonomy): Bacteria > Actinomycetota > Thermoleophilia > Solirubrobacterales > Thermoleophilaceae > JACCZR01. The sequence goes on along the minus strand of JALZII010000035.1, from coordinate 6,506 downwards.
CGGGCCAAGGTCCGCGGGGCCGCGCAGCGCCCACGGCTGTCGGTGTTCCGCTCCAACCGCGGGATCGGCGCTCAGCTCATAGACGACGACAGCGGCCACACCCTGGCCGCCGTGAACTGGACGGAGTCCGACCTCAGGGACCTCTCGCCGATGGACCAGGCCCGCCGCGCCGGCGAGCTGCTGGCCGAGCGCGCGAAGGCGGCCGGCGTCGAGACCTGCGTCTTCGACCGCGGCGGCTATCGCTACCACGGCCGGGTCAAGGCCCTGGCGGACGGCGCACGCGGGTCGGGACTGACGTTCTGATCGTGAGACCGAATGAGCGACCGGTGCTCCGCCGAGACCAATCGGTCCGGTGCTCACCCGACCGACGCTCGGGCTGCGCTCCGGCCGAGACGCCCGGCCTGCGCTCCATCGCTACCGTGACCTGACGATGGCCACTCGAGACAGAACCCGCGATCGCCCGCGCGGCCCCGGCGGCCAGGAGCTGCAGGAGCGCGTGGTGGAGATCAACCGTGTGGCCAAGGTGGTCAAGGGCGGCCGGCGCTTCTCGTTCACCGCGCTCGTCGTGGTGGGCGACGAGAAGGGCTCGGTCGGCGTGGGCTACGGCAAGGCCAACGAGGTGCCCGTCGCGATTCAGAAGGGCGTCGAGCGCGCGCGCAAGGACATGTTCCGCGTGCCCATGCACGGCCACACGATCACCCACGAGGTGCTCGGGGTCCTCGGTTCGGCCCGTGTCCTGCTCAAGCCCGCCAGCGAGGGCACCGGCGTCATCGCCGGCGGCGGCGTGCGCGCCGTTCTCGAGCTGGCCGGCATCCGTGACGTGCTCTCGAAGTCGCTCGGGTCGCAGAACCCGATCAACCTGGTCAAGGCCACCATGGAAGGCCTGCGCTCGCTGCGCAACCCCCGCGAGATCGCCGAGCTGCGCGGGCTGACCGTACGCCAGGTGCTCGGCATGCCCGACCGGACCGAGGAGCAGGCCGAGGCACCGGCCGAAGACGCCGCGCCCCCCGAAGACGCCGCGGCCCCCGAGGGCGCCGAGCCCGAGGACGAGGCGAGCGCCACCGAGACGGTCGCCTGATGGCCGACCTGAGCCTGCATCAGCTGCGCTCGGCCAACGGGTCGAACAAGAAGCAGCGGGAGACCCTGCGCTCGCTCGGGCTCGGCCGCATCGGAGCCACCTCGACCAAGCCCGACGAACCGTCGATCCGCGGCGCCGTCGCCGCCGTCAGGCACCTCGTGGAGGTGCGCGACCAGTGATCAAGGGCCTGCACAACCTCAGGCCGGCCGAAGGCTCGCGCAAACGGCGCAAGCGCGTGGGCCGCGGCGAGGGGTCGGGCATGGGGAAGACCTCCGGACGGGGGCACAAGGGTGCCGGCTCTCGCTCGGGCGCCAAGCAGCGCGCCGGCTTCGAGGGCGGGCAGAACCCGATCCAGATGCGGATGCGCAAGCTGCGGGGCCCGACCATGAAGAAGTCGATGCCCTTCGAGCAGTTCGGGCGCACGAGGACCCAGCCAGTGAACCTGAGCGACCTCGAGAAGCGCTTCGACAAGGACGCCGAGGTAACGCCCCACTCGCTGCGGGCAGCCGGCCTGGCCACCCGCCGCGACGTGCCCGTGAAGGTGCTTGGAGCCGGCGAGCTCTCCAAGGCCCTCACCGTGCACGCCCACGGCTTCTCGGTCAGCGCGCGCGAGAAGATCGAAGCGGCGGGCGGCAGCGCGCAGGTGGTCGAGGGCTAGGCGGTCGTGCTCAAGACCTTCGTCAGCGCCTTCCGGATAAAGGACATACGCAAGAAGCTGCTGTTCACGGCGGCGATGCTTGCGCTCTACCGGCTCGGCTCGTACATCCCGGCCCCCGGGATCAACATCGACGCCGTCGAGGAGATCGGGAAGAACAACGTCGCGGGCAACAGCGTCCTCGGCCTGCTCAACACCTTCTCGGGCGGCTCGCTGCAGCGCTTTGCGATCTTCGCGCTCGGGATCATGCCGTACATCACGGCGTCGATCATCTTGCAGCTGATGACCGTGGTGGTGCCCTCGCTGGAGAAGCTGCGCAAGGAGGGCGAGGTCGGCCAGCAGAAGATCACGCAGTACACCCGCTACCTCACCGTCGGGCTCGCCTTCGGCCAGTCGATCGGCTACACGTTCCTCTTTCGCAGCTTCGGCGGGGGCGCCAACGTGGTCGACGAGTTCACCTTCGGCCGCGTCTTCGTAATCGTCACCACCCTCACCGCCGGCTGCGTGCTGGTCATGTGGCTGGGCGAGCTGATCACCCAGCGCGGCATCGGCAACGGGATCTCGCTGATGATCTTCGCGTCGATCGTCTCCGGCCTTCCCGGCGGCATCCAGAAGTGGTGGAACAGCCCCGATCAGATCTTCGTGGTGATGATGCCCTTCATCGCCCTCGCGGCGGTCGTGGCGATCGTCTTCATGCAGGAGGGCCAGCGGCGCATCCCCATCCAGTACGCCAAGCGCGTGCTCGGTCGCCGCAGCGCCGGCGGCGGGTCGACCTATCTGCCGCTCCGGGTGAACATGGCCGGCGTGATCCCCGTGATCTTCGCCGCCTCGCTGATGGCCTTTCCGCCCACCATCGGCCAGATGTCCCAGGCCGAGTGGGCGCAGAGCTTCTCGGCGTTCTTCCAGCCCAGTGGCGCGCCCTACATCGTCGGCGAGTCGATCATGATCGTGCTGTTCACCTACTTCTACACCGCGGTCACCTTCAACCCGGTGGAGCAGGCCGACAACCTGAAGAAGTACGGCGGCTTCATCCCTGGAGTCAGACCGGGGCGGCCCACCGCCGAGTTCCTCGATCGCATACTCGCCCGGCTCACCTTCCCGGGCGCGCTATACCTCGCCGCCGTGGCCGCGCTTCCCACCATCCTCATCAACTCCACCGGCGCCACCCAGGACTTCTACTTCGGCGGGACCTCGATCCTGATCGTCGTAGGCGTGGCCCTAGACACCATGAAGCAGCTCGAGGCGCAGCTGATGATGCGCACCTACGAGGGCTTCTTGAAGTAAGGCCGCGGCGCGGTGTCGGGCATGAGGCGAAGGCTGCTGGCGCCGGTCGTCCTCGCGGCCCTCCTGGGCGCGCCCAGCTCGGCGAGCGCGTTCGAGCTCCCCCTCTCGCTGGAGACCATTTTCAGCGGGGATCTCCCCCTCTCCGCGAAGACGATGTTCAGTGGGCGCAACGTCTACTCGCCGGTGGTGCGGGACGTCGCCGGCGGCAAGGCCATGTGGTACGGCGGCTGGCAGACGGCGGCTGACCTCGCCAGCGGCGACAAGATCTACCGGCGTCTCTCGACCGATGGCGGAGCCACTTGGGGACCCCCCACCGCCGTGCTGACCCGTGAGCTGATGCCCGGCGGCGCGGCGGCCTGGAGGCACGTGAACGACCCGACGATCACCCTGACCGGGCGGCCGAAGCCGTACACGATGTTCTTCACCGCCTGCCGCAAGGTGTGCGACGCCCAACGGGGGAACGAGATCTGGTCGGCGGAGTCCGGCGACGGCGTGACCTGGACGGGCCTCAAGGTCCTGATGGGCGGCTATCCGCATCCCGCCGAGCCCTCGGCCATCTCCGAGCCCTCGGGCCGCCAGAGCTGGAAGGTCTACTTCACCCCCCGGGCCGAATGCGGTCACGTGAGGATGGTGAGCGTGGACACCCGGCGCGAGGCGATCACGACCCCGCAGACGGTGTACAGAACCTCGCGCCCGGGCAGCTGCCTGCTCAATCCCGAGGTCAAGCGGCTCGACTCCGCCTGGCACCTCTTCTACGAGCGCGCGGACCCCGGGGCCAATCGGCGCGACGTGGAGGAGTCCGAGTCGCGGTCGAACACCGCCTGGACGGGGTTCAAGACCCGCATTGAGAACGACGGGCGGACCTTCTGCGCCACGATCGGCCCGGGCATCGAGCCGCTTGCCGGCGCGCGCTACAACATGTACTTCGGCCTTACTCGGAGGAGGTCTGACGGCACCTGCGACGTATCCCACCAGCGCAGCATCGAGCGCTGGAGCTGGCGCAAGGGCTAGGGCCACTCCCTCCGGGTAGCCTCCCGGCCTTCGCATGGCCGATCTGAACCTCGTACTCATGGGCCCGCCGGGCGCGGGAAAGGGCACCCAGGCCGAGCGTCTGGTCGACGACTTCGATCTGCCCTACTACGCCACAGGCGGCATCCTGCGGGCGGCCGTCGATGAGGAGTCGGCGCTCGGCAAGGAGGCGAAGGGCTACATGGACGCGGGCGACCTCGTGCCCGACGACATCATCTGCCGGGTGATCATGGAGCGCCTGGACTCCGGCGATGCCGAGGACGGCTTCCTGCTGGACGGCTTCCCCAGGACCGCGGGTCAGGCCGAGACCCTGCAGCAGGCGCTAGACGAGCGCGGCCGTCGCTTGACCGCCGCTCTGCTCATCGACGTGGAGGACGACGAGGTGGTCCGGCGATTGTCGGGCCGGCGGATCTGCAAGAAGAACGGCCACGTCTACCACCTGGAGTTCGACCCTCCGAAGAGCCTTGACGCCTGCGACCAGGACGGGTCCCGACTGGTCCAGCGCGAGGACGACAGGGAGGAGACCGTCCGCAAGCGGCTCGAGGTCTACCACGCCCAGACCGAGCCCCTGATCGGCTTCTACGACGACCGCGGGCTGCTGCGGCGCTTCGACGGAAAGCGCCCGCAGGACGACGTAAACGGGCACATCCGCGCCACCCTCGCCACCCTGCGGCTGGAGGCCGAGCTCTGAGGCGCAGGCCCTAATAGGCTCAGACAGCATGGTGATCCTCAAGACCCCCGAGGAGATCGAGCGGATCGCCGCGTCGGGCCGCGTCCTGGCCAGATGCCACCGCCTGCTTCGCTCGAAGGCCCGGCCGGGCGTCACGACCGGCGAGCTCGACGAGGCGGCCGAGCGCTTCATCCGCTCTCAGGGAGCCGAGCCCGTCTTCAAGGGCTACAAGGGCTTTCCGGGCTCGATCTGCGTCTCTCCCAACTCCATGGTGGTCCACGGGATCCCGGGCAGCTACCGCCTCGAGCGCGGGGACGTCCTCTCGCTGGACGTCGGCGTGGACCTCGACGGCTGGGTCTCCGACGCCGCTGTGACCCTGCCCATGGGCAGGGTCACCCCGGTGGCCCGGCGGCTGCTGGCCTCCACGCGGGCCTCGCTGTATGACGCCGTGGAGCAGTGCCGGGTCGGCAATCGCCTGGGGGACGTCTCGCACGCCGTGCAGTCCCGTGTGGAGGGCGACGGCTTCGCGGTCATCCGCTCGCTGGTGGGACACGGGGTGGGCCGCTCGATGCACGAGGACCCGCAGATACCCAACTTCGGCGAGCCGGGCACCGGCCGCCCGCTCGAAGAGGGAATGGTGCTGGCGGTGGAGCCGATGGTCAACGCGGGCGGGGCGGGAGTGAAGATGGGCTCGGACGGCTGGGCGGTCTACGCCCAGGACGGCTCGCTGGCCGCCCATTTCGAGCACACGGTGGCCATCACCGCCGAGGGCCCACGGATCCTCACCCCGTGGGACCCCGACGAGCGCCGCGCGCTCCGGCCCACCCCGTCGGCGGCGACGGCCTGAGGGGGCCGAGCGGCGGTGCTCGCGGCCGGCCAACGACCGGCCGCTATTGCTATATTGATCCGTTGGCGCTCGGCCGTCTCCTGGGCTCTGCGCCGTCCCTCTTGCAAGGTCTAGAGAAAGTCGAACGTGAAGGTCCGAGCCTCGGTCAAGCCCATGTGCGAGAAGTGCAAGGTGATCCGCCGCGGCGGCGCGGTGCTCGTGATCTGCTCGAACCCCCGCCACAAGCAGAGACAGGGTTAACTTGAGACCGGAAGTCGAAGAGCATCGTCAGAGCGCGGGGCCGGAGGCCCCGTGGAGGTAAATCGTCATGGCACGAATAGCAGGTATCAACATCCCATTGAACAAGCGCGTCGAGGTGGGCCTCACCTACATCTTCGGGGTGGGGGACTCCAAGGCTCGATTGGTGCTCCAGCGTGCCGGCGTCGATGCCGACACCTACGTGAAGGACCTCACCGACGACGAGGTGCTCAAGCTGCGAGACGCCATCGACGAGGAGATGGTGGAGGGCGATCTTCGCCGCGACCAGTCTCAGAACGTCAAGCGCCTGATGGAGATCGGCGCCTACCGCGGCTTGCGTCACCGGCGCGGACTGCCGGCCAACGGCCAGCGGACCAAGACCAACGGGCGTACCCGCAAGGGCCCGCGCAAGATGCAGATCGCCGGCAAGAAGAAGGTCAAGAAGTGAACCTGCTCACCTCCTCACCTACGTGCGCGCAGATGACGCGCCCCTGCGCGCACGTCGGCAAGGAGGTGAGCAGGTAGTGGCTCAACAGCGACCGGGACGCCCCCGGGGCCGGCGGCGGGTGCGAAAGAACGTCCCGTTCGGCCAGGCCCACATCAAGACAAGCTTCAACAACACGATCGTCGCCCTGACCGACCGCGAGGGCAACGTGATCGCGTGGGAGTCCGCCGGCGGCGCCGGCTTCAAGGGCTCGCGCAAGTC
>JALZII010000010.1 GCA_030860365.1 Actinomycetota bacterium | reverse complement strand
TGGCCGGCCGCGAGGCAGCCACGCTGCTGCGCGAGGCCTGGGCGCAGGACCCCGCCGACCCCGACCGTGACGCGCTGGCCCTCGGCGCCCTGCTGTCGGGCTACGCCATCGACGGCGCCTGGTACGGGCTGCACCACGTGCTCGCCCAGACCCTCCTGCGGGTCGGCGGCGTCGGCCACGGCGCCGCCAACGCCGTCCTGCTGCCCCACACGCTCGCCGCACTGCAGGAGCGCACCCCCGACCTGGACCCCGACGGCGCCTGGCGTGAGCTCGCCCGTCGGCTCGCCGTGCGGGCCGGTGCGCCCACCCTCGCTGCGCTCAGCGTCGACGACGCCACGATCGAGGCCTGCGCCGAGGCCGCCGCGCAGCGCACGGAGCTGGCCAACACCCCGACGGCCGCCGATCGGGAGGAACTCCTGGGACTGCTGGGTTCAGCCGCCCGAGGGGACGACTGACCGATCGCCTGGCTTTGTCGGTGAGGTATGCATTCGCGAGCAGCGATCAACGTTTGTGGTTGTCGATCCGGAAGCCACCTGCCTGACGACCCCGTACGGTGAGCCGAGTTTCCAATGAGTATCACGCTCGAGACTGTCGAAGACCTCGCTTCCGCTCGCCGCGGCTGGGATGAGCTCGCTGCCGCCAGTGGCAACGTCTTTGCCACCTGGGACTGGATGGATGCGTGGTGGCGATCCTTCGGTGGTGGCCGGCGGCGGCTCATGCTGCGCCGTGTGCTCGACGCTGACGGCCGCTTACTCGCCATGCTGCCGCTGTACCGCACAGCTCACGGTCCCATCGCCATCGCGCGCTTCCTGGGGCACGGCCCAGCCGACGAGCTGGGCCCCGTCTGCGCTGACGCTGACCGCGCCGCCGCCGCCGAGGCGCTGACCAGCATGGCCAACGAGCTCGGCACCGGCGGCGTCCTGGTCGCTGAGCGCCTTGCGGGTGACGCGGGATGGCCACCGAGCCTCCTGCGAGCACCGATGCGCACCGAGGCAAGTCCCGTCGTGCGTACCGAGAACTGCACCTGGGACGAATGGCTGGACAGCCGCAGCTCGAACTTCCGCCAGCAAGTCCGCCGTCGTGAACGGCGCCTCGTCCGCGAGCACGGCCTCACCTTCCGTCTCAGCGACGATCCCGCCCGCCTCGAGACCGATCTGGACACGCTCGTGCGCCTGCACGCTGCCCGCTGGGGGGAGGAGTCAAGCACGTTCACCCTCGGGCGCCTCGCCTTCCATCGCGAGTTCGCGCAGCGCGCGCTGGCGGCCGGGCGCCTGCGCCTCTGGCTGGCGGAGGTGGATGAACGACCGATAGCAGCCTGGTACGGCTTCCGCTTCGCGCGCCGTGAGGTCTACTATCAGGCTGGTCGCGATCCCGCCTGGGAGCGCGAGGCCGTCGGGTTTGTCCTGCTCGCCCACACCATTCGAGCAGCCTTCCAGGACGGCATGAGGGAGTACCGCTTCGGCTTGGGCGATGAGGATTACAAAACGCGCTTCGCCAGCGACGACCCCGGCCTCCTGACCGTCGCCGTCGGGTCGCGAACGGCCACTGTCCTGGCCGGGGTCGCGGCCGCTGCGGCACGCCGGCTTCCCAGAGGGGCGCGCCGAGCCGGGCTGCAGCGCGTGGCCTGAGCCGGTCGCCGCCTTGGCACGCCGGGTGTGCAGGGCGTGCCTCCCACGCCTTGCGCCCTACGCGTCAACGCCTGCAACTGGTGTCCGCCAGGGAGGGATGGACTGAGCCGCCAGCATCACGAGCCGTTCTGCGGGCCCGCGAAGGCGTCCCGTCTGCTGCGGCAGGTGTTCCGCTGCTCGGCGGGGATGTCCCGAAAGAGGAACAACTTTCGCTCGATCACCGATGGAGAGTTTACGGCGGGCTTTTGAGCGGTTCCCGACACGCGGACCATCTGGCCCCCCTGGCTGTAGACGACATCCGTGTCGGGGTTCTCGCTGAGATGGTGGAGCAAGTCGTACTCGACCAGGCGGGTGCCGTCGCGCGCGGCCCGCGCGAGGCGCTCGTCGTCGGAGCTGACGATCCTTATGGGCGCATCCTGCAGGTCAAAGATCCGCATCTCCTCGGGAAAAATGGCGTGGTTCCAATAGCCCTCCTCAGTCTGCAAGTTGCTGTACATGGTGAAGGTGTTCTGGGTCTTGAGCCCCAGGTAGGGAGTGACGGCATTGAGCACCACCAGTACAGGGGCGATTCCCCACAGCGGGTGGGCCAGGCGAAACGCGCCCGGCTGGTAGGCGGCCAGCTTGGCCTGACGGAGGCACAGGAACAGCACGACACCCAGCGCGGCCGTGTAGAGGAGGAAGAAGAAGACGGTACCGGGGAGGTAGGACAAGACCGCGAGTGCCGCGACCCACCCGCCAGCGAGCACCGGGAAGGCCGCGGGGGACCGTGCTAGGCGCGCGACTCCGAGGGCGGCGCTTCGCAGCCTCGGTGAGGTCTCCATCAGCCCTCGCAGCCGGCGCGGCATGTCGTCGGGCAGGAACAACGCGTAGAAGGCAAACGCGAACCCGCTGAACGGGATGTGCCCGGCCACCCCCAGCGCGGTGTGGAAGGTGCCACCGACGACGATCGTCGCCACGCGCGTGCGACGGATGAGGAGGCCGATCGGCAGAAACGCCTCAATCAGCAGCGTCACCCAGATGGCCGGACCATCCTGCCAACTCGCGTAGAGGCTGAGCGGCATATCCTCGAGCAGACCCTGCGACATCTGCGCCGCACAGCTCAGTGCCGGGTTCAAGAAGTCGGTGTTGAGCTTGGCCAGGACGGCGAAGAGGTACACGAGCACCACCTGGATGCGCACGACTGGCGCCATGCGACGGTAGAGCTCTCCGGGATCGCGCAGCCAGGGCCGTCGCCGTAGCGCGGCGACGGCCAAGGGGATCCCGAGCCCGACCGTCGTCAACCCGAGCAGCAGCCAGTGGTTGACCACGTAGGGCATATCTATGAGCATCGAGAGCAGGTGGATGGCGAGCATCGCCAGGAAGCGCGCCACCGACGAGGGGCGAAGCAACACGAAGATGGCCGAGAGCGACACCACCGTGTGCGGCGAGAAGACCTCCCAGGCAGCCAGTTGCGCCTGGTGGAACAGGATCGCCCCCGCGAGGAGGAAGGAGAAGATGGCAAACTGGGTCCGCCGGTCAGCAAGGCTGACCTCAGCGCGGCCGCTCGTCCTCAAGTGCGCCAGCAAGGTCATGGCATACGGCTAGCAGAGTCGGCGGGCACAGGCTCGTCCGCTCCTGCGGCGCGCAGCTCGCCGGTCAATGTAGCCGCACCGCCGAGTTCAGTCACGGGTTCAGGCAGGCCATGGGCAGCGCCTAGGCCGAGAGGGAAGGCATCACATGACGTGCCCTCGGAGCGAACTCGCGGATTGACCAGGGCCTGCGCCCACTATGCACGAGGCGTCACCCATGCAGGCGACCCACCAGGAAGGACGGGACGGCAAGGGCGCCGCCGGTCGACGGATCGCGAGCGGATGCTCCCGGCACACCACCCGTCAAGCCACTCGGAGATTGCGCACGGCGTTGAGCGGGCTGCGTTTGGTCGGTTGGGAGCCACCACATAGCGCTCGTCGCCCAGCCCCCCTCGATGTCGTAGCCCGGCAACGTCTCTGAGACTGGGCCGAAGTCCTCGTCGGCGGGCCAGATCCTCCATCTGCAGGAGGTCTTCGCCCGGGAGCAGACGAGCCCGATCCGGCGGCGATCAGGCCCCACTGCCAGCCTTCCCGCGCGCCACGCCGCGCACGAAGGCTTTGAGCGGGGAGAGCAGCAGCTGACGACCGGCGGTCGACAGCTTGAGCACGAACCGGCGCTCGGTGTCGCGATGGTCCACGGCTATGCGCGGCAGGCCGAGCCGGTGGGCGCGCAGTTGTCCGGTCTCCGGCATCGTGAAGGCCCACGAGTACCCGGCGCGGGCGGCCGCGCGTGCGACCGAGGCGTCCCAGTCGCCGAAGGGATACGCGAGGGTCTCGCAGCGGCCCAGGTGGCGCGCGAGCACGCGGCGCGAGTCGAGCAGCTCCTGCGTGCGTTCCTCGGCGTCGAGCTCACTCAGGCGCCGGTGGCTCATCGTGTGGCTTCCGATCGTGAGCCCCGCCTCGGTCAGATCCTCCACCTGCCGCCAGGTCAGGGAGCGCATGACGTCCGGATGGTGGCGCCTGTGCTCCTCCAGCTCCGCCCAAGCCAGTGGCCCACCGGTCTCCAGGAGGGGCGGCAGCACGAAGATGAAGGCCGAGAAACCGTAGTGGCGCAGGAGGGGGGCGACGATGGAGTGGTTGTCGGCAAAGCCGTCGTCGAAGGTGAGGAAGGCCGAGGGTCGCGCCGGGCGCTCCCCTCGCGCGAGGGCGCGCAGAGCATCGACGTTCCCCGTGGCGTATCCCCTGCGGCGCAGGAGGGCGAGCTGACGCTCGAACAGCTCCGGGGGCAGCGAGAGCCACCGCGGTCCGCATTCAGTGACTGAGTGATAGCCAAGGAAGACCGCTTGCCGGGAGCGGTTGGCGGCAACGAGCCCTCGCATCTCCCGATCAGCCGAGGCGCACATAGGCGACGATCTCACGGTAGAGAGGACGTCGAGGCGGTCGGCCACCCGCTCGGGCGAGAGCTATGCGGCCCTCGCGCGGTCATCCGCGCCGAGCGTTCGAGCCAGCGTATGGTCCTCCAGCTTCGAGCACCCACCAGCCGGCTGGCGACCACAGGCGTGCCCTGGGCCATGGTTTCGAGCAGCGCGACGGACAGGCCCTCAGAGGTGGACGCAGCACGAACACGTCCGCACGGTCCAGCGCCGTGCGCTTGGGCGTTTCGTGGAACCAGTCGAGCCACCGGACGCCTTCATAGCATGGAAACCCCCAACGCGGCTCCGAGCCCAGCGGGACCCACGAGCGCCTCGGGGCAGCCCCGCCAGAGGGCGGGCAGCGCGGCCACCATCACAGCACCGCCGTGACCGGGTCGGTGAAGCCTCCCGGGTAACGGTGCCGTGTCGGCGACGTGTGCGCCCGTTCGCCCCCTACGATCACCGGCGCGATACCGTTGGCCACGACCTCCACGGAGGGCGCAGCGTAGTGTGTCTCGAGGACATGGCCACTGGCCCCCGAGACGGCCAACACCTGCGCGGAGCGGCGGAGCACCAAGCCCACGGCACGTCGACGGACTGGTCCCATTGGCGCGTGGAAAGTTGCGCTCCACCGTACCCGCATAAAGTGCAGGACGACGGGCGCCGCAGGAGAACCGCCACACACCGCCGGAGTGGCGGGGCTGGCCCCATTGACCCCGGTACCAAGGCGATCCGGCCGTATGCTCGGCGGGTGACCGGCCGGTCGACCTTTGTGCGCGGCGCCGTCCGCGCAGCGGTGCACGCGGATCTCGCGGTCGCGTTGGGTTCCCGCTTGGCCCTCGAGCATTACCGCCAGGTGCGCGAACGCCGCGCGCGGCTGGGAGAGTCGCGCGCGGGCCTGTATGGCGACATCTGGCGGTCCGCCGCGGCCGAGGTTGGCGCCGAGATCGTCGAGCGGTCCCCTGGCGAGTTCTACCTCTTGTGGGCCGGACGATCGACCCGCGTCTTACACCAGGTCACCGCACTGGACGACGAGGCGACGCTGAAGGCCTCGAGGGACCGTGCGAGGCTCCAGCGGGCTTTCGCCAGTGCGGGCGTGCCCGTGCCCGAGCACCTCGACTTCCCGGTGACCGACCCACGCCCCGCAGTCGCATTCCTGGCAACCGGCGGCGAGCCCTGCGTCGTCAAGCCTGGAGGCGCGACCGGCGCGGGGTACGGGGTGACCTGCGGAGTGCGCAGCCGGCGAGATCTCGTCCGCGCATGTCTCCAGGCAGCATGCTTCGCCGACACCGTGCTGATTGAGCGCCAGGCTCCGGGGGCCATGTACCGGGTCCTTGTCCTAGACGGCGAGCCGATTGCCGTCGTGCGCCGCAATCCACCCCAGCTCACAGGAGATGGTTCCTCCAGCATCCAGGAGCTGGTCGCGGCCGAGAACCGGCGCCGGCTGGCCGCCGGGGGGCGCCTGGGTCTGTCCCTGCTACGTCCCGACCTTGACTTCCTGATCGCGCTGCGCACGGCCGGCCTGAACGTGCGCTCGATCCCGCCGGCGGATGTCCGGGTGACGGTGAAGACCTCTAGCAGCGACACGGGCCCGGCTGGCAACCTGACGGTCCACGAGACCCTCGCCGCCGAGCTGATCAAGGAAGTGCTCGCCGCCGTAAAGGTGACCGGCCTGACGCTGGCCGGCGTCGATATCGTTACGACCGACCTACGCAGCAGCATGGCCAAGGCCGGGGGCGCTCTCCTGGAGGTCAACGCCATCCCCGGCCTGCACCACCACTACCTGGTCTCCGACCCGGCGAACGCCCAGCGGGTGGCGGTGCCCATCTTGCAACGGCTGCTGCAGTGAGCTATTAGAAGTCTGCCCATAGAAAGGAAACACTGATCAAGGTCTTCGGATTCGACGCATCCCACTACCGCGAGCGGTACGCCGAGGAGGGATGGGTCCACGTTGAACAGGGGATTGATCGGGAGTTCCTCGAGGTTCTCCAGGACTTCGCGCGGCGAAGGTTCCGTGATCACCTCATCACCGGGAAGGCGATCGGCGGCACCAAGGAGCAGGCGCTATACGAGTTCCCCGGGGGCGTCGACTTCCCGGGTGAGCTGTTCGACGTCATCGCCGAGGTCGCGGGGTTGAGGCGCGAAACGATGACCCTCTCGGAGCGCCACATCAAGGCGTACGACCATGACGCCCCGGCCCGGCCGACGGCGCACAAGGACCGCATCTCCTCGCAGGTCTCGGTCGGGCTGTCGATCGCCATCCCCGAGGAGTCGACGCTCGTGCTCTACCCACAGGACGACCGCCGCGCCAACAAGTTCAACGTCAGCGCGGCGCTGCGGACAAGTCTGGCGCCCGAGGAGCAGCCCGATGTCGTTCTGCGCGACGCTCGGGAGATCGTCATCAACGACAAGCCCGGCGACGTGGTGATCTTTCCCGGCTCGTCGATGTGGCACCTGCGGCGCGACGCCGCCGGAGCGGTCCACCTCTATCTGAAGTTCAACGACTTTGATTCCGACCCCCTCGGCGAGGACCCCGCGACCCCCCAGCGCGAGGAAGGCACACGGGCGGCGCTGGACGAGGAGGACCTAGCCGAGCGCGTGCCCGTCCCCGCTCGGCGTCTGGACACCATCACGCGCCAGTACACCCGTGACGGGTGGAGTCAGATCGTCCAGGCCAGCGTATGGGAGCGCAACCCGATCACCCTGAGCCCCGAGCAGGTCGACCTGCTGTGGGCCCTCGACGCTCGGCGGTCGGTCCGTGCCCTGAGCGCCAACGGCGACGGGGCCGCGGTCGAGGCGGCTGTTCGGGGCCTGGCCGAGCGCGGCGTGGTGGACCTCCTCTAGGAGGTCCAGTTGTCCGGCGGTCCTCCCGTGACCCACCGGGTCACCCTCATCCCCGGCGACGGGATCGGCCCCGAGGTGGTCGACGCCGCCCGCCGGGCGCTGGAGGCGACCGGCGTCGCCTTCGAGTGGGACGTCCACGAGGCCGGGGCGGCGGCCGTCGCGCGCGGCGAGGCACCGTTGCCAGACGCGGTGGTGAGCTCGGTGCGAGAGTGCGGCGTGGCGCTCAAGGGACCGCTGACCACACGCACGGGTGGGCGGCATCGCTCGGCCAACCTCGCCTTGCGCGAGCAGCTCGGCCTGCACACCAACATACGCCCGTGCCGCGCTTACCCTGGTGGGCCCTCGTCTCGTCCGGGCTTCGACGTGGTGGTCGCGCGCATGACGGGCGAGGATCTCTATGCCGGCCCGGAGTACGTCGCCGGCGGCGCCGATACGGAGATCCTGCGCCGGGCGATCGCGCAGACCCGTGGCCACGCCCCTCCGGCGGACGCCGGCGTGACGATCAAGGCGCTCTCGCGCGGCGCGGTCCAACGAGCAGCTCGCGCCTCGATGGCCTACGCACGGGCCTGCGGCCGGCTTCGGGTCACCGTGGTCCACAAGGCCACCGTGATGCCCGGCACCGACGGGTTGTTCCTGGCCGCGGCCCGGGACGTGGCGGCCGCCGAGTTTCCCGGGCTCGAGGTCGACGAGCGCCTAGTCGACACAGTCTGCCACGACCTCGTCACGCGTCCGGAGCGCTGCGACGTCCTCTTCGCACCGGTGGTCTACGGCGACCTGCTCTCCGACCTGTGCGCCGGGCTGGCCGGGGGGCTCGGGCTTGCCCCGGGCGCCAACCTGGGCGACGGCTGCGCAGTGTTCGAGGCCGTGCACGGCGCCGCCCCTCGGCTAGCGGGCCGGGACCGCGCCAACCCGATGGCCACGATTCTGTGCGGCGTGCTGCTCCTACGCCACCTCGGCGAGGACAGGGCCGCCCGGCGCCTCGAGGGCGCCGTCGCGGCCGTCATCGCCGCCGGGCGGACGGTCACCTACGACCTACGACCAGACCACGACGAGGTGGGCGCTGCGGGCACGCGCGAGGCTACCGACGCGGTCGTCGCGGCACTCAGCGCCTGAGCAGCCGACGAGCCGAAGCCCTGACGCGTCCTCGAGCCAGCATGAGCGCCGGACCGGGATCGCGAGGGTCAAGGAAGCCGACGTCGCGTACTCCCCGGTAGCTGCGCAAAACCTCGCGGAGCCCGATTTCCCTGCGCTGGAAGGCAGTGCGGAGCCTCCGGGCGTCAAGGGTCGGCAAAAGCAGCTTGCGGTCAAGGCGCGCGGCCGGCTGCGGTGGGAGCTTCATTCCGGCGAGCGTCGCGTAGGTGCGCCACGAGGCATCTGCCCCGCAGGCGTCTCCCAGGCCGAACCCCTGGGGGACGCGGACGTTCACCTCGATGAGCATCACCTCACCGGTGTCGGCATGGCGCTTGGTCTCCAGGGCCGCGATACCGATAAAGCCGGCCGCGCTGAGAAGCCGCTGCGCCAAGGCGACAGTGCCGGGCACGTCGGCTCCCGCCAGAAGGCTCGCGTTCCCGGTCGCGGGGGGCTGCTGGCGCAGCTTTCGTCGTCCGTAGACCAGCGGCCAGTCCCCTTTGCCCGTGCGGACCACAATCGCCCCCTCCAGCGCCGTGTCGGGTCCCGGGATCCACTCGCTGAGCACGACTTGGAGGCCGCCGTCCAGGAGGGGTGTCGCTAGGCCGACGAGCTCCTCGCGGTGTTGCACGAGCGTGGTGCGCAGGCCGAAGCGTGCCCGCGCGAGGTGGCCCAACGTGGGTTTGAGAATGCAGGGCAGGCCCAGGTCTGCGAGCACGGCGTCCAGCTGCGCCCGCGTTGCGACGGCCCGGGTTCGGGGCACCGGTACGCCGATGTTGCGAGCAAGCGTGTACATGCTGTCCTTGGCCATCAGGCGCTGATGGGCGCCGTCCGGTCTCTCAAAGCTCAGCAGAGCGGGCGGGATGCGGGCGCGGTGGACGGCGAGCATCTCGCAGGCCTCGTCACTGCCGGGCAGGAGGACGGCGGGGCCCGCGCCCGCCAGATGCTCCAGGGCGCGCAGCCAGGCCTGCTCGCCGCTGGGCAGGTCTGGCAGGATGACCATGCTCCGCACCGCTCGACTCGCCCCGAACCAGCGCTGACGAGGCGAGCCTATTCCGTGAACGGTCACCCCGCGGCGGACCAGTGAGCGGGCGGCGGTCAGACACCCGTCGTTGGGGTCCAGGAAGACGGCCGGCGGTGCCGGTGCCGGTGTGCTCACTCCGGTTGGATGTCTCGCTCGATGACGACCCCGTTCTCGTTGAGGAGGTCATCGACCCAGGCGTTGGAGAAGTCGCCCCGGCTGACGGCGTCCGTGTAGTCGGACTCCGCGTCGCGGCGCCCCCGCAAGCGCCTGAGCACGTCCTCAGTGCTCGTGCGCGGCACGACGACGACCCCGTTGAGGTCGCCCAGCACGATGTCCCCCGGCTGGACCACGATCCCGCCCGCGGCGACCGGATGGTTGATCTCCCCGGGACCGCGGTGCAGCGGGCCGATCGGCGTGACGCCGCGCGCGAACACGGGGAAGTCGGCAAGCTCGCGGATCCGTTCCAAGTCGCGCACCAGTCCGTCGACTACGAACCCCGCGATCCCGCGGTGGCGAGCCTTCGTGCAGACCAGATCGCCCAGGACGGCGGTCATGCCCGAGGCGCTGGTATCCACCACCACTACGTCGCCGGGCTGGGCGATGTCCAGGCTCTTGTGGACCATGAGGTTGTCGCCCGGATAGCACTTGACGGTGCAGGCCGGCCCCGCGAGGGTCAGCGACGGGTCGGTCAGGTTGCCGATGCCCGTCCCGAATGTGTAGAGCCGGTTCATGAGGTCGGAGATTGCGGCGGTGTCGAACTCGCGCAACGCCGCCACCAGATCCTCTGATGGGCGCTCGGTTTCAAGGCGCACGCGAAACCCCGGGCCGGGGTACATCTCCGCAGACTTAGGCTTGTCGGCCCCGTTCATCGTCAGCCGCGCGCCACCCTAGCGCGGATGGGCCCGTATGGCTCCCGCGAGAACTCCTGCATATCACCGACGAAGTCCTACTAGTAAGCGCCCCGGCCGACGACGACGGCGGGGAGGGTGGCGGCGAGAATGGCCAGGTCGCGGCCCAGCGACCAGCCGGTCACATACTGGTAGTCCAGACGGACCATCTCTTGGGCGGTCAGGTCTGACCGTC
>JALZII010000008.1 GCA_030860365.1 Actinomycetota bacterium | reverse complement strand
CGCCCGCCCCGCCGCCTCGGGGGCGAACATGCGGGCCACGTCTTCCCTGCCGCGCACGGCGCGCCGGCGCGCCTCCTCGGGCTCGGCAAGCGCCCTGCGCATCTGCGCGGCCGCATGGTCGAGGTCGGGGTCGGCCCAGCGGCCCTCGGGCGGGTAGGGCTCGTGGCCGGGGCCGATAGGCACCAGCTCGTGGTCGACGGGGAACGCGTTTCGCTCACTCAGCCAGTCGCTGGGGCCCGAGTAGGCGGTGGCCATCACCGGCCGCCCGTGCAGCATCGCCTCGGCGATGGTCAGCCCGAATCCCTCGGAGCGGTGAAGGGAGGCATAGAGGTCACAGCTATCGGTGAGCGCGGCCATGTCGGCGGGCGAGAACGAGCGCTCGATCACGTGGACATCGGGCCGTTTGGCCGCGGCGGCGAGCAGGCGGGCGTGCGCCTCGGGGTGGCGCTCGGCCCCGATGCACTTGATCACGAGGCTCGGGCCCTCGCCGGGGGCGAAGGCGCGGGCGAAGGCGTCGATCAGGCCGAGCGGGTTCTTTCGCTCCAGCAGGCCGCCGTGGTCGAAGGCGAACAGCACGACCGGGCCTTCGGGCGGCACGCCGAGCTCTGTTCGCCCGGCGCCCGAGGAGGGCGTGACGGAAACCGGCATGGGCATGCGCAGGATCGGCACAGGAGAGATCGGGGCCAGGGCGTCCGCCACATGGTGGGAGCCCACCCACACCTCGTCCACCAGGTCGAACCAGCGCCGCAGGCGCTCGGGGAAGGCGTCGACCTCCCACCACCAGAGCCCCACAGTGCGCCGCCCGAAAAAGAAGGCCTCGCCCAGCTCGTCGTGGGCGCCCTCGAGGCCCTCGGGGTTCACGCATACGAGGCTCACCGGATGGCGGGGGGCTCCCGTGCGCTCGGCGGGGCCGCCCACCAGGCGGTCGGCGGAGTCGGCCACCAGCGTGAAGGGGACAACCGCCACCCCGGTCGCCTCGAGGGCGGCCCTCACCTGGCGCGCGACCTCGCCGATGCCAAGGATCGAATCCAGGTAGCCGACGAGATTCACGCCCACGGGGAGTCTGCCTTGGGCGGTGTCCGGCGATGGCTCCATCGGGTGTTTGGGCAGGGTACCGGCCATTACCCTCCCCCCAGTGAGCGGTCCGCCCTCCGCCGACTACGCGATCGCCGCCTCCGGCGTGTCGAAGGCCTTTCGCCTGCCCCACGAGCAGGTGCACACGCTCAAGGAGCGTGTGGTTCACCCGTTTCGCCGGCGCACGCACGAAGAGCTGCATGCCCTGACGGACGTCTCCTTCGAGGTCGGCTCGGGCGCGTTCTTCGGGGTGGTTGGCCGCAACGGCAGCGGCAAGAGCACGCTGATGAAGTGCGTGGCGGGGATCTACCGCGCCAACGCGGGCGAGATCTGGGCGCGCGGGCGCATGGCGAGCTTCATCGAGCTCGGCGTGGGCTTCAACCCCGACCTGGCCGCGCGCGACAACGTGCTCACCAACGCGATCATGCTCGGGCTCTCCCCCGCGCAGGCGCGCGAGCGCTTCGACGACGTGATCGCCTTCGCCGAGCTCGAGGGCTTCGTCGACCTGAAGCTCAAGAACTACTCGTCGGGGATGCAGGTGCGCCTCGCTTTTGCCTCGATGATCCACGTGGACGCCGACATCCTGCTCATCGACGAGGTGCTCGCCGTCGGGGACGCCTCCTTTCAGCAGAAGTGCCACGACGCCCTCGACGGTCTCCACAGGCGCGGCAAGACGATAGTCCTCGTGACCCACGACATGACCGCGGTCCAGCGCTTCTGCGACCGCGCGCTGCTGCTCGAGGGCGGGCGGCTGGTGGCGATCGACGAGCCGCACGTGGTCACCAGGCGCTACAACGAGCTGAACTTTCGGAGCAGCCCGCACTTGGCGGGCGCGCACACGGGCGACGGCACGGCCGGAATCCTGGACTGCTGGTTCGAGGACGCCTCGGGCGCCCGGACCGACGTGCTCCCTCACGACGAGGCCTGCGGGATCTGCATGCGCGTCCAGTTTCGGGCCGACGCCACCGACCCCGCCTTCGGCGTCGCGCTCACCGACGGGACGCACCGCCTGGTGACCACCGACTCCTCGGCGGCGTTCGGGCAGCGCAGCGGCAGCTTCGCGGCAGGAGAGCAGGTGGACGTGGCGTTCCGCGTGCGCAATGTGCTGGCCACGGGCCAGTACCACGCCTCGCCCGAGATACGCCACGCCGGCGGGGGACGGCGGCTGATGGATCACCGCGACAACGCGGCGACTGCCTACGTGACCGGCGCGCGCGGCGGGCAGGGAGTGCTGGAGCTGCCCCGCTCGGTGGAGATCACCCGAGTCGACGAGAGGGTGGCCTCGGCATGAGCGCGAACGCCGGCATTGCGCGGGCGTACCGGATCCGCGGGCCCGCCGCCGTGAGCGGTGACCCGCGGCGCTTCTGGCACCTCGTCACGACGCTCGCCTACAACGACTGGAAGCTTCGCTTCTTCGGCTCCGTGCTCGGCTACGTGTGGTCCCTGCTTCGGCCGTTGATGCTCTTCGCGATCCTCTACGTGGTTTTCAGCCACGTGATCCGCATCGGCGGCGACGTGGAGAACTACCCGGTCCAGCTGCTCGTGGGCGTGGTGCTGTTCACTTACTTCACCGATGTCGCGGGCGGGGCGGTGGAGTCGCTCGTGGACTCCGAGCCGCTGGTGCGCAAGGTGGCCTTCCCGCGCATGGTGATCCCGCTGGCGGTGGCGATGACGGCCACGTTCACCCTGGCGCTGAACCTGTTGACCGTCGGAGTCTTCCTCGTGGTCGCGGGCATCGAGCCGCGCGTCGAGTGGCTGCTGCTGGTTGTGCCGCTCGTCCTCCTCATGGCCCTCGGCGCCGGGGCGGCGATGCTGCTGTCCGCGCTGTACGTTCCCTTCCGAGACGTGCGCCCGATCTGGGACGTGGTCCAGCAGGCGCTGTTCTATGCCACGCCGATCTTCTACCCGATCGAGATCGTGATCGGGCAGAGCGATACGCTCGCGAAGGTGGCCATGTGCAACCCGCTCGCGCTCATCGTCCAGTGGGTGCGCCACATCCTGCTCGGCCCGCCGACGCCGTCCCCGAGCGAGGTGCTCGGCGGGACGGCCGTGGTGGCGCCCCTCGTCGCCCTCGCCGCGGTCGCAGTGGTGGGATATGCGGTGTTCAGCCGCATGGCCCCCAGCGTGGCCGAGCGGCTCTGAGGAAGGTCCAGCCTGTCGGGTTCGCTTCTCATGAGCTGGGTGGTGGCCCCCGCCCTGATGCTGGCGGTGATCCTGGGGTGCGGGCTGCTCGTGCGTCGCCTCGGAGGCGACTCGGTGCCCGGGGCCTTCGTGGCGCCCCTGGGCTTTGCGGTGGTGCTCGTGGTGAGCGGCGTGGCCACCTCGTTCGATGCCACCTCGGGCCTGGGGGGCTTCGCCTTCCTCGCACTCGCCGTGGTGGGGCTCGTGCTCGAGCGCCGCACGATCGTCTCGTGCCTGCGCCGCCCGGGCGCCGCCGCCTGGGCGGTGGCGGCCGCGTTCGTGGCCTTCGCGGTGGTGGCCGCGCCCGTCGTGTTGACGGGCTCGGCGTCGTACACCGGCTACGCGCGCATCGTGGACCTCTCGCATCAGTTCTCCTTGAGCGCGCACCTGTTCAGCGACGGCCGCGCTCCGGTCGACGCGGTGGACTCCTCGGCCACCCTGGTGGTGAGCAAGGTGCTGGCCGCCGGGTATCCGGGCGGCTGGCAGGGGGCCCTCGCCTCCTTCGGCCAGCTGCTGGGCACCGACATCACCTGGCTCTACCAGCCGCTCCTGGCCGTGACGAGCGCGATGTGCGCCCTGGGCCTGTTCGGGCTGCTGCGCGGTGTGATCGAGCGTCCGATGGCCCGGGCCATCGCGGCGGGGGCAGCCTCCCAGGCCAACCTGCTCTACGCCTACGGCGTCGCCGGCGGGTTCAAGGAGCTCACCGCCGCCACGCTGGTGGTGCTCACGGCCGGCCTCTGCGGCGCGCTGACCCGCGAGCGGGCGCTCACCGCACGCGACGCCGTAGCGCTCGGCACGGCGGTCGCCGCGTGCCTGGCCGCCTTCAGCCTGGTGATCTTGCCCTGGATCGGGGTCGTCCTGGGTGGCGCCTTCGTGGTGACGATGCGCCGGCGCAAGCGCCGCCGGCAGGCACTCTTGGCCTGGGCGGCCACCGGCGCGGTGGTGATCGTCGCCTCGCTTCCGGCCTTCGCACAGGTCTCCAAGCTCGCGGACGTGGCGTCGAGGGCCCAGGGGCCGAACCAGGCGGCGATCGCCGACCTCGGCAACCTGGACGAGCCGGTGCCGATACGGGCGGCCGCGGGCACGTGGCTCACCAAGGACTACCGGGTGCCGCAGGTGACCGACCAGCCGCTCTCCGACGTGCTCGTGGTGTTGGTGCTCGTCCTGGCCGCCGTGGGATTGGCGCGAGCCGTTCGCCGCCGTGACCTCGGCCTGCCGCTCGCCACGGCGGCCACCTGCATCGCCCTGGCCTACTTCGCCACCCGCACCGCCCCATGGTTCGAGTTCAAGGCCATAGCCATCACCGGCTCGCTTGCGCTGGCCTGCGCGTTTGCAGGGGCTGCGTGGCTGACAAGCCGTCCCCGGTCGCGGCCGCGGCTGGCCCGGGTGCTGGGGGTGGTGGGGCCCGCCACGCTCGCGGTGGTCGTCCTCACCGGCAACTCGCTCGCCTACCACAACGCGGCCCTCGCCCCGACCGACCGGCTTCGCGAGCTCGCTCGGATCGGCGAGCGCTACGCCGGTCAGGGGCCGGCGCTGCACCCCTCCTTCGAGGACGTGGCCGAGTACTTCCTGCGCGACTCCCAGACCGTCGGCCTGGTCAACCAGCCTCAGGAGAAGCAGCTGCGCGTGCGAGCGGAGGCCGTGGAGACCTATGCCACCGAAGACCCTTCCTGGACGTGGGACCTCGACGAGCTGCAGCTGGAGTACGTCCAGTCCTACCCCTTGCTGGTGCTGCGGCGCTCACCGCTTCAGAGCCGCCCGCCCGCAAACTACAGGCTGGCCGAGCGCACGCGCTACTACGAGGTGTGGCGACGCACGGGGTCGCCGCGCGCGGTGTTGGCCCACCTGCCCGGCGCAGCGCACAAGACCCGCACCTCGCAGATGTGCCGCTCGTTCGCCGCACTCGCCCGCAAAGCCGCGCCCGGGGCGGAGGTGGCATACGCCGAGGCACCCGAGGTGTCGGAGTGGCTGATCGGAGCGCCAGAGCGATGGCCGGTCACCAAGACACCCGGCACGCTGGGCGTCTCGGGCTCGGGGCGCGCCGAGGCGCGCCTGCAGATCCACGAGCCCGGCGCGTACGACATCTGGTTCGGCGGGTCCTTCGGGCGCCCGATTCAGGTGCTGATCGATGGGAAGCCGTTCAAGACCATCGCCAACCGCCGCAACTACCCCGAGCAGCTCGAGCCCCTTGGGACCCAGCGGCTCAGGGCGGGCGGCCACGTCGTGGAGATAGTGCGCGGGGGGCCTCGGCTCGCGCCGGGCACCGGTGCGGACGAGGGCGTGCCGATCGGTCCCGTCGTGGCCGCGAAGCGCGAGCCGCACGCCGGGGTCGTGCGCCGAGCGCCGCTCAGCCGGGCCGGGGCGCTCTGCCGCTCGCCGCGCAGGCTGGACTGGCTGGAGATCCTGCGCCCGACCGGGTCGGCCTCGGGGGCAACCGCGGGGTTGTCGAGCCCATGAGCGACCCCCGCACCGGTGCGGCCCTCGGCGCCGATGAGCCGAGCTCAGCGTCGGGCGGGGACAAACCAGTAGCCGGGTCCCAGGGAGCGAGCTGGCAGCTGTGGGCGTTGGACGTTCGCGTACACCACCCCCCGCCAGCCGCTCGTCGCTGGTCCCGAACAGCTCGAGCGTCCATGCCTGGAGGATCTCGACGTTCGGCGGACGTGCCAGCTGGCGGCTGGTGCCGCCCGTGACGTGCTCGAGGCTGTCCTGCTGGAGCCAGTACGC
>JALZII010000233.1 GCA_030860365.1 Actinomycetota bacterium | reverse complement strand
CGCGTGCGCACCGTGGCCACGGGCCTCGAGGTGCCCTGGGAGATCGCGTTCTTGCCTGACGGCCGCGCACTGATCACCGAGCGGCCGGGGCGAATCCGGCTGCTCAGCGCCGACGGTGAGCTGCGGCGCCGTCCGGTGGCCGGCGTGGACGTCTCGGCCCTCGGCGAGGGCGGCCTGCTCGGGCTGGCGCTCGATCCGGACTTCGAGGACAACAGCTTCGTGTACCTCTACTTCACCACCGGTTCGGGCATGGTGGTCGAGCGTCGCCGCTTCGCCCGCGGCCGCCTGCGCCGCGAGGCCACGCTGGTGCGGGGCATCCAGGCCGGGCCGATACACGACAGCGGCCGCATCGCGTTCGGCCCCGACCGCCGTCTCTACATCGCCACCGGCGACGCCGGGCAGCCGAGCCTCGCGCAGGACCGCTCCTCGCTCAACGGCAAGTTCCTGACCCTGGCCCCGCGCCAGTACCGCGGACGCGGCGGCCGGCCGCGAGTGCTCTCGCTGGGCCACCGCAATCCCCAGGGCTTCGACTGGCAGCCCGGCAGTGGGCGCCTCTACGCCAGCGAGCACGGAGACACCGGCAACGACGAGGTCAACCTGATCCGGTCCGGGCGAAACTACGGCTGGCCCGATCAGCAGGGCGAAGACCACGGCTCGGCCACCGGACCGGTGGCTCTCTACCCGGAGACGATCGCTCCTTCCGGCGCGGCGTTCGTAAGCCTGCCGGGCTCGGCCTGGACGGGCGACCTCCTCGTGGCTGCCCTGGCCGGCGAGCAGATCCGGCGCGTTCGGCCCGGCCGCCGTGGCCCGCGCCTGAACCGGGCTCTGTTCGCCGGGCGCTACGGCCGCCTGCGCACGGTGGTCGAGGCACCCGACGGCTCGATCTATGCGCTCACGAGCAACCGCGACGGTCGCGGCTCGCCTCGCGGAGGCGACGATCGTGTGCTGCGCATCGTCCCGCCGGCGGAGTAGCCGGGTTACCGTTCGCTAACGCGAGGCGCCGACCGGCCCACGGGGACCGTCGCGGTGGGCATGCTCTCAGCAAGCGAATGGCCTTCCTGCCCTCCCCGCCCGACGCCGGGCCCTTCAAGCGCTCGTTCTGGCGCAGCCCGCTGCGCGGTCCCTGGCTCGCCTCGTTCCTCAGTTCGGCGTTGCTGCCGCTGATCGTGGTCTGCGCGCTGACCGGGTTCCTCTCGCACGCGGCCTACGACACCGACCTCGGCGAGAACGCCGTCTTCGGCGACAAGGGCGGCTTCGACCTCTACTTCTTCGATTGGCCCTCGAGCCCGGCGTGGCTCTACGCGGTGAACCAGGGCCTCCACATCATCACGGGTCTCGCGGCGATCCCGATCCTCCTGGCCAAGCTCTGGGCGGTCATCCCCAAGCTGTTCGAGAGCCCGCCGGTGCGCTCGCTCGCCCACGGGCTGGAGCGCCTGGCCCTGGCTCTGCTGGTGGGGGGCAGCCTGTTCGTCTTCGCCACCGGTGTGCTGAACATCCAGCTCTGGTACCCGTTCGGCTTCGCCTTCGTGCCGGCGCACTACTACGGCGCGTTCATCTTCCTCGGCGCCCTGGCCTTCCACATCGGGACGAAGGTCAAGGTGATGCGCCGCGCCTATCGCGACCAGGGCGTCATGCGCCCGCTGCGCGACGACCTCGAGCACACGAAGCCGGAGGCCGAGCCCGCCGACGAGCATGAGGAGACCAGCGCCCCCGCCAATCCCGCGGCGCCCACGCTCACCCGCCGCGCGCTCGTGGCCACGGTCGGCGCCGGCTCGGTGGGCCTGGCTGTCATGGGCGCGGGGCAGGTGATCGGCGGGCCGTTTCGGAGCCTGGCCTTCCTGGCCCCGAGGGGAGAGGGCTTCGGCCCGGGCCCCAACGACTTCCAGGTCAACAAGACGTTCGCCTCGGTGGGCATCAAGCGCGACGAGGTCGGTCCCGACTGGGGGCTCATCCTGCAGGTGGGTGACGAGCGGAAGCTCAAGCTCTCGCGCGAGCAGCTGCTGGCCTTGGACCAGACGACCGAGAAGCTCCCGATTGCCTGCGTGGAGGGCTGGACGACCACCCAGAAGTGGACCGGCGTGCGGCTCTCCGAGCTGGCCCGGATGGCCGGCGCCGCGCAGGACGCGGAGGTGCAGGTGCGCTCGGTGCAGAAGGGTGGCGCCTTCAATCAGGCCACCCTCAACGCCGGCCAGCTCAACGAGCAGCGCTCGCTGCTGGCGCTGAAGGTCAACGGCGCCGACCTCTCGCTCGATCACGGGTTCCCGGCGCGTGTGATCGTCCCCGCGCTCCCCGGCGTGCACTGCACCAAGTGGGTGGGGAAGATGGTGTTCTCGGCGTGAGCGCCCTTCGCGCGCGCTACGGGGCGGGGCCGCTGCACCTCCTCGGTGTGCTCGTCGCCATCGCGATCTCTGCCTACGCGCTCTCGCGGGTGTTTGGCGTGCTGCCCCAGCCGCTCTCCTTCTTCGTCTGGTTCGTGGGCGCGATCGTCCTCCACGATCTGCTGTTCCTGCCGGCGTACTCGCTGCTGGGCAGCGGAGTCGCCCGCGTGGTGGGGGGCACGGGGCCTCGCAGCCGCGTGCGAATCGCGGCGCTGAACCACCTGCGGGTGCCGGTGCTGCTGGCCGGGCTCGCGCTGCTGGTGTTCTTCCCGGTCGTCCTGCGCACGGGAGAGACCACCTTCACGGCGGCCAACGGCCTCACCCCCGACGTCTACCTCGGGCGCTGGCTGGCGCTGACCGCGGTGCTGCTCGTCGGCTCCCTGCTGGTGTTCTGCATCAGGCTGCCGCGGCTTCGCCGACAATGAGGGCCATGGGCAACGGCGAGCCCCGCGGCTCGATCCTGGTGGTTGACGACGAGCCGACGATCACCGAGGTGGTCTCGCGCTACCTCGAGCGCGCGGGCTATGCGACCCGCGTCGCGGGCGACGGCCCCGAGGCGCTGCGCCTGGCCGCGGAGTCGCCGCCCGACCTCGTGGTGCTCGACCTCATGCTGCCCGGCATGGACGGGCTCGAGGTCATGCGCCGCATCCGGGAGCCGGCTGGCGGCGGCGGGCGCCGCGTGTCGGTGATCCTGCTCACCGCGAAGGGCGAGGCCGGCGACCGCATCCTGGGCCTGCGCCTGGGCGCCGACGACTATGTGGCCAAGCCCTTCTCGCCCGCCGAGCTGGTGGCTCGCGTGGATGCGGTGCTCCGCCGCGTGGACCCGGCCCCCGAGCGCGAGGAGCCCATCGTCTTCGACGGCCTGGAGGTCGATCCCGCGGGCCGCCGCGTGACCGTGCGCGGCGAGGAGGCGCAGCTCACCGTGCGCGAGTACGACCTCCTTGCGCACTTCGTCCGCAACCCGGGGCAGGCCTTTTCGCGCGACCAGCTGATGGATTCGGTCTGGCAGTACTCCTTCTACAGCGACACCTCGACGGTGACCGTGCACGTTCGCCGCCTGCGCGAGAAGATCGAGGAGCTCCCCTCCGAGCCGCGCTGGCTGCAGACGGTGTGGGGCGTGGGGTACCGCTTCCAGCCGTGAGCCTGCTGCGCAGCCTGCTGGTCACAGCGCTCGCCGCCGCCGTGGCCGGAGCGGTCACGGCCGTGGTCTACGACGCCGGTGACGGCCTGACCACGGCCGCACTGCTGATGGTCTGCGGGACGCTGGTGGTGGGCCTCTCGCACGTCTTTGCTCGCAGGCGTGGCCGGATGGGGTCGCTGACCCGCAAGTTCCGCGCGGGTGTGGCGCTGGCCCTCGGCCTCGTGATCGCCGAGGTGGCGGCGGTGGCGCTGTTCATGTTCGTCTCGCCACACGACGCCTTCTTCATGGTGGTGCTCCTGGTCTTCGCCGCGGGGCTCGCGGTGTACTCGGCCACGCTTCTGGCCCAGGGGCTCATCCGCGACATACGCGGAGTGCGCGACGGCCTCGTGGCCGTGGGCGAGGGCAGGCGCGATGTCGAGATCGCCACCGGCGCCAGCGACGAGCTGGCCGAGCTGGCCGGGGCAGCCAACCGCATGGTCGAGCAGCTGGGCGAGCGCGAGGCCGAGCGCGACGCCGCCGAGGCCGCGCGCCGCGACCTGGTCGCGGCCGTCTCACACGACCTGCGCACCCCGATCACCTCCATGCGCCTGCTGTCGGAGGCCCTGTCCGACGACATGGTCGACAGCGAAACCCGGCGCCGCTACGAGAACCAGATGTCGGTGCACCTCGAGTCGCTGAGCGCGCTGATCGAGGACCTGTTCGAGCTCTCGCGCCTGGAGGCGGGCGACATCCAGTGGTCCATGCAGCAGGTGCACCTCGGCGAGCTGGTGGGGGAGACCGTCGAGGCCATGCACCCTCAGGCCCAGGCGAACGGGGTGGCGGTGCGCGCCGCGGTGCCGCACGACCTCGCCCCGGCCCGCGCGAATCCCGAGAAGCTCCAGCGGGTGCTGTTCAACCTGATTCAGAACGCCATCCGCCACACGCCCGCCGACGGCAGCGTGACGGTGGCCGCGGAGGCCGACGATTGCACCGTCGAGGTGGAGGTGGCCGACACCGGCGAGGGCGTGCCGCCGACCGAGCGCGAGCGGGTCTTCGAGCCCTTCTTCCGAGGAGGCGCGGGCGCCGCGCGCTCGGGCGAGAGCACCGGCCTGGGCCTGACGATCAGCCGAGCGATCATCGAGGCCCACGGCGGGATGATCTGGCTGGCCGAGTCGGACGCCGGCACGCGCGTGCGCTTCAGCCTGCAGCGCGCGGGCTGAGGCCGGCTGCCTGCGCCGCCGCCCCTCGGCGCGGCTCTACCGAAGGTTGAGTCACGCCGGACGATTTTCGACCGAGGGTCCAGGTTTGCGCATCCGCGGTTTGGTTCCTCCGCTAATGGGCAGCTTGCGAAGAGCCGGCTAATCGATAAAGGCAAACCCGTCGCGAGACGGGGACGCAAAGCCAAGGGCCTCCGAACCACGAGGCAGCCTGGCCACCGAACTAGTGCATACGCTAACCACCCCTCGTGCGCCGGCAGGCGCCGGCTCCTCGCTGAGCCCACCCTTCGGGGGCCGCCCCCGGGCCGGCGGAAAGTTCCTGTTCGTGGACGGCGAGAAGCTGTTCATCCGCGGCGTGACCTACGGGACGTTCGCCGCCGGCGATCAGGGCCATCAGTTCGGATCGCCCGAAGCGGTCGAGCGCGACCTGGCAAGGATGTCCGCCAACGGCATCAACACGCTGCGCACCTACACGGTGCCACCCGGCTGGCTCCTGGACGCGGCCGCTCGCCACGGTCTGCGCGTGCTGGTCGGCGTCCCGTGGGAGCAGCACGTCGCCTTCCTCGACGACCGGCGCCGGGCTCGGTCGATCGAGCGGGGCGTCCATGGCGCGGTGGCCTCCTGTGCGGGGCACCCGGCGGTGCTCGGGTACGCCGTGGGCAACGAGATACCCGCCCCGATCGTGCGCTGGCACGGCCGGCGGCGGGTGGAGCGCTTCATCAAGCGCCTGTACCGAGCGGCAAAGGCCGCAGATCCGGAAGGACTCGTGACCTACGTCAACTTCCCGAGCACCGAGTACCTGCGCCTGCCCTTCCTGGACTTCGCCTGCTTCAACGTCTACCTCGAGAGCGAGGAACGGCTCGACGCGTACCTCGCCCGCCTGCAGAACGTGGCCGGTGAGAAGCCCCTGGTGCTCGCGGAGATCGGGCTCGACAGTCGCCGCAACGGCCTCGAGGGACAAGCCGACGCCCTGGACTGGCAGATCCGCACCACGTTCTCCGCCGGAGGCGCGGGTGCCGTGGTGTTCGCGTGGACCGACGAGTGGCACCGGGGTGGCCACGAGGTCGAGGACTGGGACTTCGGGCTGACCGATCGCGACCGCCGGCCGAAGCCCGCGCTGGCGGCCGTCCGCCGCGCCTACGCCGAAGTGCCGTTTCCCGCCGATGACCGCCGGCCCGAGATATCGGTCGTGGTCTGCACCCACAACGGGGCGGCGACCTTGGCCGACTGCCTCGCGGGCCTGGCGAGGCTGCGCTACCCATGCTTCGAGGTGGTGGTCGTCGATGACGGCTCTACCGACGAGAGTCATCAGATCGCGGGCGCGTACGGCGTCCGGCTGATCCGCACCGAGAACCGGGGCCTGAGCGCGGCGCGCAACACCGGGGCGGACGCGGCGGACGGCGAGATCGTGGCGTACCTCGACGACGACGCCTGGCCCGACCCCGACTGGCTCCACTACCTGGCGAAGGCCTTCATGACCACCGACCACGTGGGCATCGGCGGCCCCAACATCGCCCCCGACGAGGACGACGCGGTGGCGTCGTGCGTCGCCAACGCCCCCGGCGGGCCGATCCACGTTCTGCTCTCGGACACGGTGGCCGAGCACATTCCCGGCTGCAACATGGCCTACCGCCGGGACGGGCTGCTGGCGGTGGGCGGATTCGATCCCCAGTTCCGGGTGGCGGGCGATGACGTGGACGTCTGCTGGAAGCTTCAGAAGGCCGGGGGGACGCTGGGCTACCACGCGGGAGCCATGGTCTGGCACCACCGGCGTGCGACCCTGCGCCGCTTCTGGCGCCAGCAGCGCGGCTACGGCAGGGCCGAGGCGCTGCTCGAGCGAAAGTGGCCCGAGAAGTACAACCGCCCCGGCCACCTGACGTGGGCGGGGAGGGTGTACGGCCGCGGCGCCTGGGGCGGCCCACACCGGTGGCGTGTCTACTACGGCGTCTGGGGCACCGGTGCCTTTCAGCCGGGCTTCGAGAGGCCTCCGGCGTCGCTTCCGGCCGTAGCCGCCAGCCCGGAGTGGTACCTCGTGATCGCCGCCTTGAGCAGCGCCTTCGGACTCGGCCTGTTCTGGCCCCCGCTGCTCGCCGTAGGCCCGCTCCTCGTCCTCGCCCTTCTGGCGCTCGTGTGGCGCGCGGCGGCGGGCGCCGCACACGCCGAGCTCGATCCCGGTGTGCGCGCGCGGCGGCGGTTGACTCTGCGCGGCCTCATCGGACTGCTGCACGTGCTGCAGCCGGCCGCCCGCTTGACGGGGCGCATCGGGGGCGGTCTTGCGCCCTGGCGCCGGCCGGGCCTGAGCGGCTTCGTCCTGCCGGGGCGGCGGGTGACGAGCGCGTGGCACGAGTGCTGGTGCGCGCCCGAGGAGCGCCTGCAGGGCCTAGAGCAGTCGCTGCGAGCGGCCGGCGCACGGGTGCGAAGCGGTGGGCCCTTCGACCACTGGGACCTGGAGGTGGCCGCGGGCTCGATTGGGTCGGTGCGCGTCCGGTCGACCGTCGAGGAGCACGGCTTCGGCCGTCAGATGACCCGCTGCCTGACCTGTCCCCGGGTGTCGCGGTTCGCTGCCGTGACCGGTGTGGGGCTCGCCTCCCTGGCAGTGGCGGCCGCAGCCGACGGCGCCTTGATCGTCTCGGCGATACTGCTGGCGCTGGCGCTCGTGCTCGCTGTCGCGGGCGTGCGCGAGAGTGGTGAGGCCACCGCGGCCGTCGCCGGCGCGATGAACCCCGGTTCGGCCGCTGCCCGCCTGCGCCCGGCGGATGTCCCGCAGAAGCAGAGCGGCGGGGCGGTCATCGCGCTGCCCATCGACGTCACGCGCCGGATGACCGCAGGCGGCCTATCCGTTCAGGAAACCCGTGTCAAGGCGGGGGCCGCGTCGAGCGCCGGAGCGCAGGAACAGTGAGAACCCGCGCACAGCAGGAGGACCGCCCCGGCACCTGGGCCTTCCTCAAGGACTTCCGCCGGGTGCGGCCGTACCTGGGACCCCACAAGCGGCTGGCGGGCGTGTCGCTCGGCATGGTGGTGGCCTCATCGCTGATGGCGCTGGTCGCGCCGTGGCCGCTGGCGATCCTCATCGACACGGTGCTCGGCAACAAGCCCCTCCCCTCGATCCTGGGAGTGCTGGGTGACACCGACAAGTCCCTGCTCCTCGTCCTGGCTGTGGTGTCCGGCCTGCTCGCCACTGCGCTCCAGCAGGGTCTGGCGGTCGTCGACGACTACGTCAACACCAAGCTCGACCAGAGCATGGTGCTCGATCTTCGCAGCGACCTCTTCCGCCACACCCAGCGGCTGTCGATGGCCTTTCACGACAAGAAGCGCACCGGGCAGCTCATGTACCAGATCAACCAACAGGCCGCGGCCGTCGGGGGAGTGACGGTCGCCATCCCACCGCTTCTTCAGAGCATCTTGACCCTCATCGGGATGTTCGTCGTGACCGCGATCATCCAGCCCTTGCTGGCACTGGTCGCGCTGAGCGTGGTGCCCTTCATCTACTACTCCGCCGGCTATTACACGCGGCGGATAGAGCCGCGGCTGCTGGAGGTCCGGCGGCTGGAGGGACACTCGATGACGATCGTCCACGAGGCGATGGCGATGCTGCGGGTGATAGTCGCCTTCGGCCGCGAGTCGTTCGAGTACCGGCGCTTTCGCGATCAGGGCCAGGAGGCGGTGGACGCGCGCATTCGCTTGACCGTGCGTCAGACGATGTTCGCGCTGGTGGTGACGATGATCACCGCCACCGGAACCGCGCTGGTGTTGGGCTTCGGGGCTTTCGCCGTGCTTCGGAGCGACATCACGGCGGGCGAGCTCCTCGTGGTCATGGGCTACATCGCCGCGATGTACAAGCCGCTCGAGGAGATCAGCAACACGGTGAGCACGCTGCAGGAGCAGTTCATCAGCTTCCGCCACGCGCTCGATCTCCTCGATACCGACCCCGACATCAAGGAACG
>JALZII010000230.1 GCA_030860365.1 Actinomycetota bacterium | reverse complement strand
GGCGGGCGCCGCTCTCGGCGACCATCACCGGGTCGAGCACCATCGGCGCTGGGCCCAGCATGTCGAGCGCCCGCCCGACAGCCATCACGCCCTCCGCCGAGCCGACCATGCCGACCTTCACGGCGTCCACGCCGATGTCCTCGGCCACGGCACGGACCTGCTCGACGATGGCCCGGGCGGGGAGCAGGTGGACCGCGGTCACCGCCACGGTGTTCTGCGCTGTGACCGCCGTGATGGCGGTCATCCCGTGGACCCCGCAGCGAGCCATCGCCTTGAGGTCGGCCTGTACGCCCGCGCCGGCTCCCGAGTCTGAGCCGGCGATGGAGAGCACTCGGCACACCGGGGTCACCAGGCGAGGATAAGGACTGAGGATGCGTGCGCCGGCACGCTCACCCGCCGGCTCGCCTCAGGTAGCGACCCAACGGGTCGCGCAGAACCAACCCGGCCCCCTCCAACCGCGCCAGCGCGCCGCGCACCTCCGACGCCGCCAGGCGGGCTCGGCGCCCGATGGCCTCGAGACCCTCCTCGCTCTCGAGCGCCTCGAGGACCTGCTTCGCCGCGGGATCGAGCGCCGGTGCCTCGTCCACCGACCCAGGCTGCTCGCTCCTTGCTCCCAGCATCGCTCGCGAGTCCGGCGCCAGCTCGGCGATGACGTCCTGCGCTCCCCGAACGACCGCAGCGCCGTCGCGCAGCAGGGCGTTGGCGCCCGCGGCCGACCGGGAGGTCACCCGTCCGGGCACGGCGCCGACCCCACGCCCGAGCTGGCCGGCGAACCGCGCGGTGATGAGCGACCCCGAAGGCTCGGCGGCCTCCACCACCACAGTCAGCTCGGCGGTGGCCGCCATGATGCGATTGCGAGCCGGGAAGCTCCAGCGGTACGGGCGCTGACCCGGCGGAAGCTCCGCCATCACCACCGCGTCCTCGGCGAGCCGGCGCCAGAGCAGGGTGTTCGTCCGCGGATAGGGCACGTCCGGACCGTTGGCCATCACCGCGATCGCCGATGCTCCCCGCCCCTCCAGCGCACCGCGGTGCGCAGCGGCGTCGATGCCCAGGGCAAGCCCGCTGACCACGGTCACACCCGCCGCGGCCAGATCTCGCCCGAGCCCGTACGCGACCTCGCGTCCGTAGGGCGAAGGCCTGCGGGTCCCCACCACGGTGACCACCGGAGCGCTCAGCGCGTCGGCGAGGCGCTGCCGGCCCCCCAACAGCCACAGGACCGGCGGCGAGTCCGCAGCGAAGGCAAGCGCGGGCGGGTAGGGCTCGTGATGACGGCACAGCGCCTCGACGTCGGTCTCGTCGAGCTCGTCGGTTACCGCGTCGAGGTCCAGCTGCTCGAGCCACCTCCGGACGCTGTGACGTTCGTCCGGGGCGACCAGGGCCTCGATCAGCTCCCCACAGCCCAGCCCCAGGAGGTTGCTCGTCCGCTTCTCCGGGGGTGCCGCCAGCAGGCCGGCGATCCTCGGCGCGAGGCGGCCGATGAGAAGACTGCGTCGAAGGCAACCCGAGCACGCTGCGATCGCCGCGCTCATGCTGCCACCCGCCCGAACGGAGAGAGCCGGTAGCCCAGCGCCTCCTCCACATCGGAAGCCTCGACCTCGTCGCGCCCTGCGAGATCGGCGATGGTGCGCGCCACGCGCACGATTCGGTCGTGGCCACGACCGCTCAGGGCGGCACCCTGGCTGAGCCCCAAAAGAGAGCCCGCCACGTCGCCGGCCAGCGGCACGACCCGGCGGGTCAGCGGCCCGTCCATGTCCGCGTTGCAGTGGGCGCCGGTGGAGGCCAACCGGTGGACCTGTCGCCGGCGCGCCTGAGCAACCTGATCGCGAACCTCCGCCGAGCTCGTGCCTTCGCTCCTGTCGGATCCGGTGACCAACTCGACGGTCGGCACCGACTCGATCAGGCAGACCAAGTCGATCCGGTCCAGCAGCGGTCCACTCAGGCGGCGCAGGTAGCGCGACAGCTCGAGGTCGGAGCAGCTGCAGACTGCAGGCCGGCCGCAGGGACAGTCGTTGCACGCGGCTACGAGCATCCCGCGCGCGGGGAATGAGACCGACCTCTGCCCGCGCACGATCTCGACCCTCCCTTCCTCGAGGGGCTGACGCATGGCGTCGAGCGCGGCTCGAGAGAACTCCGCCAACTCGTCGAGGAACAGGACCCCCCGGTGGGCAAGCGTGAGCTCCCCGGGACGCGGTGGGCTGGCACCTCCCACCAGCCCTTGCGCTGAGACGGTGTGGTGTGGCGAGCGAAAGGGCCGCCTGTCGACCAGCCCGCCCACCCCCAGGCCGGCCGCGCTGTGGATCTGCGTGACCTCCAGCGCCTCCTCAAAGGACAGCGGTGGCAGGATGGCCGGAAGCCGGCGCGCCAGCATCGTCTTGCCCGCGCCGGGCGGGCCGATCATCAGTAGGTTGTGACCACCGGCTGCCGCGATCTCGAGCGCCCGCTTGGCGTCGGCATGACCGCGCACCTCCCCCAGCTCGAGGTCGGGCGGCGGGGGCGTGAACTCGCGGCGGCCGCGGGACGGCGCCGGCGGCGCCCACTCCCCCCTGAGCAGATCGACGATCCGCGCGAGATCGGGAACGGGAAGGATCTCCACCTCGCCCACCAGCGACGCCTCCTCGGCGTTCTCCTCCGGGACGATCAGGTGCTCGTAGCCGGCGTGCTGCGCGCCGACGGCAAAGGCAAGCGCCCCCCGCACGGGCCGCAGCCGGCCGCTGAGCGAAAGCTCCCCGCACACGGCGTGTGAGGCCAGTCGCTCGTGCGGCACCTGCCCGGTGGCCGCGAGCAGGCCCACCGCGATCGCCAGGTCGAAGCTCGCGCCGTGCTTGTGCACGTGCGCGGGCGCGAGGTTGGCCGCCAACCTCT
>JALZII010000216.1 GCA_030860365.1 Actinomycetota bacterium | reverse complement strand
ATGTGGGTGTTCTCGGCGTCGACGTCGCCGGCGGCGACGTACTCCATCACCGAGGTCGAGCAGCCGCACTCCGGGTGGATCAGGAAGTCGGCGCCGGGGTGGCGTTCCCGGACCTCGGCGATGTCGCTGGGGCGGATCCCGGCGTGGACGTGGCACTCGCCGGCCCAGACGCGCATGCGGCGCCCGGTCACCCGCTCGACGTAGGCCCCGAGGAACATGTCCGGGCCGAACAGGATCTCCACGCCGTCGCCGTGCTCGGCGCGGATGTGCTCGACCACCTGCACGGCGTTGGAGGAGGTGCAGCAGTAGTCGGTCTCGGCCTTGACCTCGGCCGTCGTGTTCACGTACATGACCACCACCGCGCCGGGGTGCTCAGCCTTCCAGGCCCGCAGCTCGGCCGCGGTGATGGAGTCGGCCAGCGAGCAGCCGGCGTCGAGGTCGGGCAGCAGGACGGTCTTCTCGGGCGAGAGGATCGAAGCCGTCTCGGCCATGAAGTGCACCCCGCAGAAGGCGATTACCTCGGCGTCGGCCTCCGCCGCGTGGCGCGAGAGCCCGAGCGAGTCCCCCACGAAGTGGGCCACGTCCTGGACCTCGGGCACCTGGTAGTTGTGGGCGAGAATCACCGCATCGCGCTCCTCGGCAAGCGCACGCACCTCGTCCTTCAGCGCAGGAGTGTTCTCGAGCGTCAGCAGGTCCGGCATATGTTTCGCACCCCAGTCGGTGTCGAAATGACGCCCGTCGCCTGAGCGGCGACGGGCCGTGGAGAAAGTCTACCCGCGTCTGGGTGGAAGCGGGGGCCCCGCTAGAGCGGCTCGAGGGCCAGGCTCAAGTCGAGCGCCGGAGCGGAGTGCGTGAGCGCCCCCACGCTGATGAAGTCGACCCCGGTCTCGGCGATGGCCCGGACCGTCTCGAGCGTCACCCCGCCGGAGGCCTCGAGCTCGGCCCGGCCGCCCGTGAGGGCCACCGCCTCCCGGAGGCGATCGGGCGGCATGTTGTCCAGCAGGATCCGGGGCACGCCGGCCTCGAGCGCCTCCTCCACCTCGCCGAGGTCGCGGCACTCCACCTCCACCAGCATCCCGCTCGGCGCGCCCTGTCGGGCTGCGCGGGCGGCGGCCCCCACCCCGCCTGCCAGCACCGCGTGGTTCTCCTTGACGAGTATGGCGTCGAACAGCCCACCGCGGTGGCTCGCACCGCCGCCGGTCACCACCGCCTGCTTCTCGAGCCCGCGCAGGCCGGGAGTGGTCTTGCGGGTGTCCAGGATCCGCGCGCCGGTGCCCTGGACCGCCTCCACGTAGCGCGCGGTGAGGGTGGCCACCCCGGACAGGCGGCCCAGCAGGTTCAAGACGAGCCGCTCGCAGGCCAGCAGCGAGGCCGCGGCCCCTTCGGCGCTCGCCACGGGACCGCCCTCCCGCCACTCACCCTCGAAGGTGAGAGCCTCCCAGCGCAGCTGCGGATCGACGCGACCGAACACCGTCTGCGCCACCTCCAGCCCCGCGATCACCCCGGGCGCCTTCTGCTCGATTCGCGCGCGAGCGCGCGCGCCGTGCGCCACCACCGCGGCCGTGGTGACATCACCGCTTCCGAGATCCTCGGCGAGCGCTCTGTCGATGAGGTCCCGCAAGCGGCCGACGATAATGCGCGACCTGATCTCGCGGCAGGGATCAATCCACGCGCGCCGCAGGCGTCCAGCCACTCGGCGTGTGTGAGCATGCTACTGTATGCACATGCTTGCCCGTCGCCTGCAGGTTCTGCTCGACGAGGAACGGCACCGGCGCCTCACCGCAGTGGCGCGCCAACGGGGCGTCTCGGTCGGCACGGTGGTGCGCGAGGCGATCGACCGCGGCCTGCAGAGTCCCGACCACCGCCGCCGCGCAGCCGTGCACCGGCTGCTGGAGGCGCCTGACATGCCGGTTCTGGACCCAGACGAGCTGCGTGCAGAGCTGGAGGCGGCCCGCGGCCGGCACGGGTGATCGCCCTCGACACGACGGTGCTCGTCTACGCCAAGGGCGCCGGGCATCCCCTGCGCCAGCCCTGTCGGCAACTCATCGGGGCTGTCGCCGAGCGCACCATCGAGGCCACCACCACCGTCGAGGTCGTGCAGGAGTTCGCACACGTTCGAGCGCGCCGGCGCGACCGGCTGGACGCGGCTCGGCTCGCCGAGGACTACGCGGATCTGCTCTCTCCCCTGCTCGAGGTCGACTTCGGACACCTGCGTCAAGGCCTGCGGCTGTTCGCGCGCAGCCCCGACTTAGGTGCCTTCGACGCGGTATTGGCCGCCGCGGCGGCGGCCGCGGGTGCCTCGGCGCTGGTGTCCGCGGATGCGGCCTTCTCGACGATCCCCGACGTCATCGCCCACGTGCCGCCCGACGCCGCCGGCGTTGCGCGCCTCCTCTCTGCCTGAGGGGTCCACCGGCCTTCGCTCCCGTGCACGCGCTCGGGAGCCGGCCTCGCCCTCGGCTTTCCCATCGTCAGAGCGACGCGCGGCCTCGCTTACCGGCCGGCAGGCGGCCCGTCGCCCGAGCGGCGCAGCAGCTCGGCGCGCACGAACTCGTCGAGGTCTCCGTCGAGGACGCCCTGGACGTTTCCCACCTCCACGTCGGTGCGGTGGTCCTTGACCATCGTGTAGGGGTGAAGCACGTAGGACCGGATCTGGGAGCCCCACGCGACGTCCTGGGCCTCGCCCTTCTCCTTGGCCATCTCGTCGCGACGACGCTGCTCGGCGAGCTCCACCAGCTTCGCCTTGAGCATCGCCATCGCCGTGTTCTTGTTGGCCGACTGAGAGCGCTCGTTCTGGCACTGGACGACCGTGCCCGTCGGCCTGTGGGTGATGCGCACCGCGGAGTCGGTCTTGTTCACGTGCTGGCCGCCCGCCCCCGACGCGCGATAGGTGTCGATCTGGAGATCGTCGTCTTCGAGCTGCACGTCCACGTCGCCCTCCACCAGCGGCGCCACCTCCAGCCCGGCGAAAGCCGTGTGGCGCCGTGAGGCGGCGTCGTAGGGCGAGATGCGCACCAGGCGGTGCACGCCCTTCTCGGCCGAGAACAGCCCGTAGGCGTTCTCGCCGCGGGCCAGGAAGGTGGCGGACTTGATGCCGGCCTCCTCCCCCGGGCTCGCCTCCTTGAGCTCGGTCTTCATCCCCCGCCGCTCGGCCCAGCGCAGCTCGGTGCGAAGCAGCATCTCGGCCCAGTCCTGGGAGTCGGTCCCCCCCGCTCCGGCGTTCACGGTTACCATCGCGTCGCCGCCGTCGTAGCGCCCGGCGAACAGGCGCGCCTCCTCGAGCTCGGCCAGGCGCCCGACCAGCGAGCGGCGCGTGTCCTCCAACTCGGCGGCGATCGACTCGTCCTCGGCCGCCAGCTCCTCCAGAGCCTCTAGATCGTCGAGGTCGGTGGTGAGGCTGTCGAAGACCTCCAGGCGGCGACTGGCCTGCGCGTGTTCGGAGGACACCTTCGCCGCACGGTCCTGATCGTCCCAGAAGCCCCGCTCGCCCATCTCGCGCTCGAGCGCGTCACGGCGCTCGACCAGGGCTACGGGGTCAAAGAGAGTCCGCGAGCAGCTTCAGCTGGTCGCGGAGTGCCTGAGCACTGCTAGGCGCCATGACACTTCTTGAACTTCTTGCCCGAGTCGCACCAGCACGGGTCGTTTCGCCCGATGCGCTCCTCGTCGTCGAGGCGACGGGTCTCCACCTGGGGCGGCGGCTCGGCCGTGGCGTCCACGGCGTACTCCGCGGCCTCGGCTATCTCCGCGGGCACAGCGCCGCCGCCGGTCTGGGCGGCCGCGGCGGCGAGGGCGCTCGGCTGGTCGGCCGCCGTGCCGCCCGCGTAGCGGAAGGACCCGGTGGAGCTGGTGTTGCCGGCCGTGCCCCACTGGGGTGCGGGAGCCTGCTCGGGACCGGCGCCGTTTCCTCCCTCGACCTCCACCTCGACGTTGAAGATGTAACGGGCGAACTCGTCCCAGATGTTGTTCATCAGCTCGGTGAACATCGTGAAGCCCTCGTTCTTGTAGGCCACGAGGGGGTCGATCTGCGCGAACCCCCGGAGGTGGATGCCCTCGCGCAGGTAGTCCATGTCGTGTAGGTGCTCGCGCCAGCGCTCGTCGATGATCTGGAGCAGCATGAAGCGCTCGAGCGCCCGCATGAGCTCGGGCCCGAGCTCCTCCTCACGGTCCTCGTACGCGCTGACGATGTCCTCGCGCAGCTTGGCCACCAGCTGGTCGCGCTCGAGGTCCTTGAGCTCGGCGAGCTCGTAGGCGGGATCGTAGATCTGCTCGAGCTGGGTGAAGAGCGCGTCGAGGTCCCACTGCTCCTGGAAGTCGCCGACCACGTACTCGTCGACCAGGCGCTCGACCACGCCGCTGATCTGGGTGTGGGCGATGTCGGACATGTCCTCGCCCTCGAGGATGCGGTCGCGGTACTCGTAGACGATCTCGCGCTGCTGGTTCATCACGTCGTCGTACTCGAGCACGCGCTTTCGGATGAGGAAGTTCTGCTCCTCGACGCGCTTCTGGGCGCCTTCGATCTGCTTCGAGAGCATCTTTGCCTCGATCGGCTCCTCCTCGCCCTCCTTGGAGACCGGACCGAGGCGCTCGAGGATCCGCTTGATGCGGTCACCGGCGAAGAGGCGCACCAGGTCGTCCTCGGCCGAGAGGTAGAAGCGCGAGGCCCCGGGATCGCCCTGGCGCCCGGAGCGGCCCCGCAGCTGGTTGTCGATCCGGCGTGACTCGTGGCGCTCGGTGCCGAGGATGAACAGGCCGCCGGCGTCCTTGACCTCCTGCTCGGCCTCCTTGACCTTGGCTTCGATGCCCGGGTAGGCCTCATCCCACATCTCGTCCCAGTCCGACGCGTCGGGGTTCATCCCGAGCTCGCGCAGGTGCCGTTCGGTGAGGTGCTCGGCGTTGCCGCCGAGCTTGATGTCCACTCCGCGGCCCGCCATGTTGGTGGCGATGGTGACCGCGCCCCGGCTTCCGGCCTCGGCGATCGTGGCGCCCTCGCGTTCGGCGTGCTCGGGCTTGGCGTTAAGCACGGTGTGCTTGATCCCGCGCTCGTCGAGCTGGCGGGAGAGCAGCTCGGAGACCTCGACGGAGATGGTGCCCACCAACACCGGCTGGCGGGCCTCGTGGCGCTCGGCGATCTCGCGGGCCACCGCGGCCCACTTGCCGTCCTTGGACTTGTAGATCTGGTCGTTGTGGTCGGCGCGCACCATTGGCTGGTTGGTGGGGACCTCCACCACGTCGAGCTCGTAGATCTTCTTGAACTCCGTTGCCTCGGTGAGAGCCGTGCCGGTCATTCCGGCGAGCTTGTCGTAGCGGCGGAAGTAGTTCTGGTAGGTGATCGTCGCGACGGTCTGGTTCTCCTCCTGGATCGCGACGCCCTCCTTGGCCTCCACCGCCTGGTGCAGGCCCTCGGACCAGCGGCGACCTTCGAGGATGCGGCCGGTGAACTCGTCGATGATCTTGACCTCGCCGTCGATCACCGCGTAGTCGACGTCGCGCTTGTACAGCGACTCGGCCTTCAGCGCCTGCTGCAGATGGTTCACCAGGTTGCCGTGCTCGGCCTTGTACATGTTGCCGATGCCGAGGAACTTCTCCGCCTTCTCCACGCCGCGCTCGGTGATCGCCACCGTCTTGTGCTTCTCATCGGGCTCGAAGTCGAAGTCCGAGACGTAGTCCTTGGACTTCGCCTCCATCCCCTCCGGCTTCTTGCCCGGCTCCAGGCGGGGGGCGAGCTTGGCAAAGCGGTAGTACAGGTCGGCGGCCTGCTCGGGAGCGCCCGAGATGATCAGCGGCGTGCGCGCCTCGTCGATGAGGATGTTGTCCACCTCGTCGACGATCGCGAAGCCGTGCCCGCGCTGTGCCTTCTCGGCGGCCTCGACGGCGAGGTTGTCGCGCAGGTAGTCGAAGCCCAACTCGGAGTTCGTCCCGTAGGTGACGTCACGGCGGTAGGCCTCGACCTTGTCATCGGCGTCCCGGTCGCTTCCCTGCAGCACCCCCACGGTCACGCCCAGCAGGTCGTAGACCGGCTTCATCCACATGGCGTCGCGGCGCGCCAGGTAGTCGTTCACCGTGACCAGGTGGACCCCCTTCCCCTTCGCCGGCTCGCCGTCCTCGTCACGCGCGGTGAGCGCGTTGAGGACGATCGGGAGGGTGGCGGTCAGCGTCTTGCCCTCGCCCGTGCGCATCTCGGCGATGGAGCCGTCGTGGAGCACCATCCCGCCGATGAGCTGGACGTCGAAGTGGCGCTGCCCGAGGGTCCGCTTGGCCGCCTCGCGCGTGAGCGCGAAGGACTCGAAGAGCAGTTCGTCGAGCGACTCGCCACCGAGCGCGCGCTCGCGCAGCGCCTCGTAGCGCGCCCGCAGCTCGTCGTCGGACTCCAGCTCGAGCTCGGGCTCGAAGTCGTTGACTCGGGCGACGTTTCGCTCGAACACCTTGAACTTCTTGCCCTCGCCCACCTTCAGGGCGCGGTCCAGGATCGTCATACGGTTCTACGGTAGCGGCAGCGCGGGGCTGGGCCTTCAACCCCTGCTCAGACCGGGCTCAGCCCGGCGACATGCCCGGCTGGGCCCGCGAAGAGTCCCGCCGGCGGCGGCGTTTGTCGCGGTGGCGCTTGACCTGGCGCGCCAGGTCATCGGTCAGCAGGTTGATCGAGTGCACCATGTCCTCCGAGCGCTCGCAGGCCCGCAGGGTGACTCCCTTCAAGTGGAGGGTGGCCTCGGCCACCTGGGAGTCGCGGATCGAGGGGTTGCGCTCCTCCCAAAGCTCGATCTCGCACTCGGCGAGGGAGGAGACCTGGCGGGAGACCTTGTCGAGCTTTCGCTCGAGCCGCTCCCGGTGCTCGTCCTTGACGGCCACGTTGCGCCCCTTCACCTCTATGCGCATGCACGTCCTCCTGTGTTGGTCGCGTGACCCCGATGGTACGCCCCTCACCGGTGGGCTCATAGGGGCGGCCGGATCATCAGGCGTGCCCGGCGAATCGCCTCGAGCAGCACGCCGTCGGAGACCCTTCCCCAACGCTCTATCAGACGGCCGCGGGAAAGGCACCGGATCTGCTCGGGCATGAGGTAGCTCGGGGCGCGAAGCCCGCCCTCCGGCGATTCGACCGCGAGATGAAGGCGGACCCTGTGATCGCGTGTCGTCAGCGGAGCGCCGATGAAAAGCCTGCTCGTTCCAGTGCCGATCTGGTCGACCGAGAGCACGAGCACGGGCCGGCGCCCGGCCTGCTCACGGCCTCGCGTCGGGTCGAGGTCGGTGAACCAGACCTCTCCCTGGCGGGCAGCCGGCTCAGCTCCAGTCATCGTCGAGGTCCTCCAAGCCGTCCATGAGGGTGTTGTCCCACAGCGCCAGCTCTGCCTGGTACTCCGCCCAGGCCTTCGGGTCGGCGCGCAGCCGCCGGAAGTCCTCGTTCATCGCGTCCAGCTCGGCGTCCTCTTCGGCGCGCTGGACCAGCGCCGCGAGCAGCTCGGCGCCGGTCATGTTCTTGGCTTGGCTGAGGCGCTTGAGGGCCTCGCGCGTCTCGGCGTAGGCCCGGATGGTCACTGTCGGAGGCAGCTCGTTTGCTCCTGCTGGTGTAGACGAGACTGTACCCACTTTCGACCTCATCGACCTGGCGTCCGCGCGTAGGCCACCGCCGCGACCTCGACCGCTCCGGCGCGGCGCAGGGCGTGCGCACACACAGCCAGCGTCCCCCCGGTCGTGATCACGTCATCCACGAGCACTGCTCGCCGGGGTGCCCCGTGAGAGCCCGCGACCTGCACCGTCTCCGCCGGGATGGTCAAACGCTCCCGGCGGCTGCGTCCGAGCTGCCGACCCGCCCTGCCTCGCCGGCGAAGCACGGCCTCGACAGGCAGGGCGGTTCGTCTCCCCAGCGCGACGGCCAGGCGCTCGGCCTGGTTGTAGCCGCGCTCGCGGCGCCGAGCGGTCGAAAGCGGCACCGGTACGAGCGCTCCCTCGAGCACGCCGGGTGGTGCGCCGGCCGCGACAGCGGCCGCCATCTCGTCCGCGAGGGCCATCGCGCCGCTGAACTTCAGGCCGGCCACCAGCGCCCGAGCCGGGCCTTCGTAGAGGATCGGCGCCCAGACCGCGACCCCGGCGGCGTCGTGCAGCTCGGCGCCGGCCCAGCGCAAGCCCGCCCGGCACCCTCGACAGAGCGCGCGGGCGGGGTCGACACCAGCGCGGCATGACCAGCACAGCGGCGGGGCCAGGAGCGAGATGGGCACG
Organism: Actinomycetota bacterium; assembly: GCA_030860365.1. GTDB lineage: Bacteria > Actinomycetota > Thermoleophilia > Solirubrobacterales > Thermoleophilaceae > JACCZR01. The sequence goes on along the minus strand of JALZII010000216.1, from coordinate 7,473 downwards.
CGCGGACCCTGGCGGCGCCCGGGTTACAGCACAACACGCCCTTGCGACAATCGAGCGGTGGACTCTGTTCACCCGCAGCTGCAGTGGCTGTCCGATCCGTTCGTCCTGGCGCCGATCGTGACCCTCGCGCTGGTCTACGCGCTGCGCTTTCGCAGCGCCCGGCGCGAGGCGGGCGGGCGGGGCACGAGCCCCCTGCGCGCCGTGGCCTTCGCCGGCGGGATCCTCGTGCTCGTGGTCGCGGTCGTCACACCGCTCGACGGCCTCGGCGAGCGCTACCTCTTCTCGGCCCACATGCTCCAGCACGTGCTGCTCGGCGACGTCGCGCCGCTGGCGCTGCTGCTCGGCCTCTCACGGGTGATCATGCGCCCCGCCACGCGGCGCCTGCAGCGGGCCGAGCGCGCGCTCGGGCCCTTCGCCCACCCGATCACGGCGCTCTGTGTCTGGCTGGCGGTCATGTACCTGTGGCACATCCCGGCGATGTACGAGGCGGCGCTGGCGAGCCCCGTCGTCCACCTGGTCGAGCACGGGTCGTTCTTCTTCGCGGGGATCGCGGTGTGGTGGCCGCTGATCCAGCCGGTGCCGATGCGCACGCGCCTGACCGGCATGTGGCCGATCGTGTACATAGGGGCGGCCAAGTTCGGGTTGGCCGCCCTGGGCCTCTACCTCACATGGTCGTCGGGCGTGCTCTACGAGCACTACGAGCGCGCGCCGCGCATCTGGGGCCTCGGCGTCCAGACCGACCAGAACGCGGGGGGCGCGATCATGATGGTCGAGCAGTCGCTCACCTTTGTCATCGCCCTCGTGGTGCTCTTCGGGCTGGCTCTCAAGCAGTCGGAGACCGACCAGCGCCGGCGCGAGCGCCTCGACGACGCCGCGGCGAGCGCCTAACGCGGTGTCGGGTGAATCGGCCACGTACAGCGCGCCGGTCACCCTGACCTCGCTGCCGGCGACCATCGGCTGTCGACTCAGCCACCAGGCGGCCCTCCCAGCAACAGGGTGTCCACTGCGAGGAAGATCGCCATCAGCGTGACCACCACTGCGAAGGCGCGGCCCAGGGCCCGCTGCGGAAGTCGCTCGGCGATCAGCGACCCGCAGAGCGCTCCCGCCGCCGCCGCGCCCGCCAGCAGCGCCGTGAGGTCGAGGGCGGGAGCTGCGCCTGTCGCGAGATGGCTCGCGAGAGCGGCGAGGCCGGTCAGGAAGATGACCACCAGCGAGGTCGCGGCGGCGCGCCGCAGGCCGACCCCGAGCAACAGGGTGAGAACCGGCACGATCAGAAACCCGCCGCCGACCCCGAAGAAACCGGTGAGCGTCCCCACCAAGAGCCCGGCGATGAGGGTCCGGGTCCGGTCGATCCGGGGGCAGTCGCGCTCGGGCTGTTCGTCTTCTGCGCCGGCCTTGTACCAGGTCGCCGCCGCCGCGGCCAACATCACCGGGACGAAGGCGAGGATGAGGGCCGGGCCGCTGACCTGAGTGTTGGCCACGGCTCCGGCCAACGAGCCGACCGCCGCGGGAACGGAGAAGGTGAGCGCGATCCTCCAGCACACCAACCCACCGCGGGCAAGCGACCCTCCGCCCACGGCCGCTGCCAGCGCAACGACTATCAGCGATGCGGTGGACGCTGGGCCCACCGGCTCCCCCAGCACGTAGACGAGCACCGGCAGCGCGAGGATCGCGCCACCACCTCCGACCGTGCCGACGACCAGGCCGATGACCAGCCCGAGGGGGACTGCTATGAGCATTCGAACGGCCCAGCGTCGCTGCGGGTCACCCGGGCGACCGCGCCACGGGCGGCTTCAGGAGCGGTCCTCGGGTGGGCGCAGCACCGGAAGCCCCCTGGTGGCGAGCGAGAGGCTCAGGACGTTGGCCCAGTTGCGCCCGATGATCGCCGCCATCTGCTCGTCGTCGGCTCGAACCTCGCGGATGAGCCGCACGGTCTGCCCGTCGCCGGTGCGCTCGGCCAGCTGCTCGACGAGTCGAGCCTGGGCGATCTCCAGGTGCTCGAAGACGAACGCCTCTGTCGCCGCGGAGCCGAAGTTCATTCCGCCGAGGCCCGCGACCCGCGCCCGCAGCAGCGCACCCGCTCCGAAGGCGCGGCGGCGAGCTTCTGCCGGCCGGGCGCCCAGCTCGACGATCCTGGACTCGAGCCTGCTCACATGGCCCGCGGTCTCGTCGCGGTGGCCGCTGAAGTTCGAGTGCATGCGCCCGAGCAGGTCCTCGACCTCCGAGAGGTTGCCGGCGTCCCGCGCAGACGCGACAGCAGCCAGCATCGGGTCGAACAGGCGCAGCGCCCCCGCCTTGACGGCGTGCAGGCCACGCAGGCGGCTGACGAGCTCCTCCTGGAGGCTTCCGGAGCCGGGCACCTCAGGCACCGCCCGACTCGACCGGACGGCCCAGCTTCCGCCACTTGGGCACGCCGCCCTCGACGACGTGGATCACCTCGCGGGCGCCGAAACGCTGCACCAGGCTGGCCGCCGTGGCCGCGCGCTGGCCCGACCCGCACAGAACGGCGATCGGCCTGGCCTCATCGAGGCCGTCGGGAACCTCGGTGATGTCGTGCCAGGGAGTGAAGGCCGATCCGGGTATGTGCCCGGCGTTCCACTCCCCCTGCTCGCGAACGTCCAGCAGCTGGAGCTCTGCCTCCGAGTCGACGCGGGCCGCCAGGGTGTCGAGCGGCACGCGCTCGATGCGGTCCACCGAGCGCTTTTCCTGCCGCCAGCTGGTCATCCCGCCGTGCAGGAACCCCCCGAGCTTGCGGATGCCGACGGCGACCGCGAGCCGGCCGGCACGACGGCCGTCCTCGTCGTCGCGGCCGACGAACACGATCTCCTGATCGAGGTCCGCCAGCCAGGCCATCTTGGACCCGAACCCGGCGTTCAGCATCGGGATGCACACGGCGCCGGAGATGTGGGCGTCGTCGAACTGCTGGTCGGTCCGGACGTCGACCACCAGCGCCCCCGCGCTTCGCTTCTGCTCGACCTGGCGAGGGGCGAGGGGAAGCAGCTCGACCCCGTCGGTCAGCAGCGGTCCCCGGTTGAGCTCGACGATCGCCTCGAAGTTGGGCGGCTGAGGACCGAGCTCGGCGAGCGCCCGCTCGACGAACTGGTCCTCGTCGGTGATCGACAGCGTGGGGTTGAACGCCTTCTCGAAGCCGATGGTCGAAGAGCCCTTCATGTCCATGCCGGGTCCGCCGCACATCGAGCCGCCGAGATGGCCGGGCCAGATCTCCACTTCGTCGGGCAGGCCGAGCAGCTTCTCGTGCAGCGAGCGGAAGATCCCTCGGGCCCCCTCTGACTCGTCGATGGCGAGGTCGGGCCGGGCCACGTCGTTGACGAAGAGGCTGTCGCCGGTGAGCACGGCCCAGGGCTGACCCCCGCGGGCGCTGTCGGTCAGGGCAAAGACGACGTGCTCGGGGCGATGGCCGGGCGTGTGGAGTGCCCGGATCTTCACTGCGCCGAGCTCCCACTCGTCGCCGTCCTCGAAGGGCTCGTGGCCGTAGGTCGCTCCGGCCAGGCGGTGAACGTGGATCGCGGCGCCGGTCGCCGCCGCCAGCCGGCCGTGGCCCGAGACGTGGTCGGCGTGGTTGTGGGTCTCGAAGACGTGCTCGATGCTCACACCCAGGTAGCGGGCGAGCTCGAGGTACTCGTCGACTTCGAAGCGTGGATCGACCACCGCGGCGATGCCCGCCTTCTCGTCGCCGACGAGGTAGGAGGCGCAACCGAGGTCGTCGTGGGTGATCTGGCGAAAGATCATGATGGGCTCCTAGCTTGCGTCTGGATCGTCGAGTAGGGCGGTGAGCTCCTCGAGTCCCTGCCGGACGCCTGCGCACACTCGGTCGCAGAGCTCGATAAGGCTGGGATCGGTGATGCGGTACAACGCCCGCGCCTGCTCGCGGCGCCTGCCGACCATGCGCTCGGACAGCAAGAGGCTCAGGTGCTTCGAGATGTTTGCGTGACTTGCGCCAAGCGCTTCCGCGAGCTCCCCCACGGACGCCTCACCGCGCTGGTGAAGCGCGTCTAGCAGGAGCACACGCGTCGGCTCCCCGAGCACCGCGAAGCGGCGAGCGATCAGGGTGGCCAGGTCGACGTTCAGTTCCGCCATTCCACTTACTATACAACTGCGCAGTTGTATGTCTACAAAGTGTGCACCCTACGCGTACCGAGCCGATCAGCAAGCGGGCCCCCTCACCTGTACATGTGAAGTGGCTATCATTCGTTCCGATGAGTCACGGGATCGATGGCCGCACGGTCCCGCCGAAGCTCGACCCGCAGCTGGCGCGCACCGTCGCCGAGCGCATGCAGATGCTCGCCACCCCCAGCCGCGTGCAGATCCTCGGGCGCTTGAAAGAGGGTCCGTGCTCCGTCGGCGCCCTGGCTGAAGCGGTCGACATGGAGGCCTCCGCGGTCTCGCACCAGTTGCGCTCGCTGCGTCATCTCGGACTCGTGACCGGCGAGCGGCGCGGCAAGCAGGTCATCTACGGGCTGCACGACTCTCACGTGGCCGAGCTCCTCGACCAAGCGGTGTTCCACGTTCAACACTTGACCCTCGGGGCCGGCGAGCCCCTCGATGCTGATGCGGAGGCGTCGTGAGCACAGCCGCGGAGGCCCGGTCTTCGGCCACGGGCCACGGTCACAGCCACGGCCTGATCGACCGCTCGATCACCCGCTCACGCGAAGGGCTCAAAGCGGTGGGCATCAGCCTCGGGGTGCTGGCGGTCACCGCGGTCCTGCAGGGGGCGATCTTCCTCGCCACCGGCAGCGTGGCCCTGCTCGCCGACCTGATCCACAACGTCGGGGACGCGCTGACAGCCATTCCGGTCGGGATCGCCTTCGTGATGCGGTCGGTCGTGGCCGAGAAGCGGGCCGGCTACTTCGTCGTCGGCGTGATCTTCGTCAGCGCCTGCGTGGCCGCGGTCACCGCCGTCGACCGCCTGATCAGCCCGCAGGCCCTCGACCACCTGGGGGTGCTCGTCGCCGCCGGGGCGATCGGCTTTATCGGCAACGAGATCGCCGCCCGGATACGTCTGCGCGCCGGCGAACGCCTCGGCAGCCCGGCGCTGGTCGCCGACGGCAACCACGCCCGCACCGACGGCCTCGTCAGCCTGGCGGTGGTCGCGAGCGCAGGGGTCGTAGCGCTCGGCTTCGAGCTCGGCGACCCCATCATCGGGCTCGTGATCACGGTGGTCATCCTGCGCATCACCTGGCAGTCCTTTCAGACGATCAAGAGCGAACCCGGGTTCCCCGTTGAACGAGCCGAGGCACACGAGAACGGCGACGGGCATGACCACCGAGGCGGTCACAGTCACTCGCACGACTCGCGCTGACCGCGGCAGTACGCCTCGAGGTGGCGCTACTCGAGCGCCGCCGCCGTGTAGGCCATGCGGGTTGGCGCTCGCCAGATCACGACAGAGGCGACGGCGTGCCGATCGAGCCCTTTGGGAAGCAGGTAGTTCTGGTCACCACGGGTGGACTTGAGCGGGCCCAGCTCCACGTGCGGCGCGGCGACCGCCTGCGCCGATGTCGTTGGATCCCGCGCTTCGCTGACCCAGACGAACAGATCCGGGTACGCGGCGGTCCGAAGATCCTCGAGGCGCAGGGCAAGCCTGTCGTTCGGCAGCCGGTAGAGCGAAGCCCTCCCATCCCCGGGCGACTCGACCGGGTCAAACCGGCCACGAGCCAGGGTCCGTGCCCCGGCGGAGCGCATCGCGGCCAGCGCCGGCTCGCGCAGGGGGATGTCCAGCTGCTGCTCGACGACGGCGCGCCAGCGTCCGGGGGCGCCAACCGTCAGCCGCGTGGGGCCCGTGTGGGAGAACGTGCTCTTGCCCGAGCTCGCGCAGCTGCTCCCGGCTTGCGCCCGGCCGGTCCGGGGAGGCGGGGAGAGCGAGAGCGTCATCGGCCCCGACGAGCAACGCGATCGGACGCGCCACTGGATCGCCCGGCGCGAGATCCTCAGGCGCTGCGTCCGCTCGCCCCTACCCTCGAGCCGCGCGACTGTCTCCCAGCGAGGCTCTGTCGGCTGGAGCTCGAGCACGCGGCGCTTTGCGGCGGCGAAGGGATCCGCTCGCGCGCGGTCGCCCTCTCCCCCACAGGCGGCGAGCGTCGGCGCGAGGCCGGCGATGCAGAGCGCAAGACAAGCGGTCCCCGGCGGTCTTATCGCTTGTCGGCCCCGTCCTGCTTTGCCCGCTCGACCACGACGCGAGCGACCTTGCGGCCGATCCCGAGGCCGGCGGGTACGTCAGGCCGCCAGTGGGCCCCTCCCCAAAGCCTCGAGTAGCCGGCGTCTGTGGCGCGGTCGCGCCAGTACCTGGCGTCCTTGGGAAACAGGTAGCCGAGCGTCTCCCCTGCCGCACCCGAGTAGGTGGAGGTTCCTGAAGGGTAGGCGGGAAACAACGGGGTCGGCGACAGGTAGGGCTTCCAGCGGCGGTCCAGGCCGAGGTCGCGGATCGAGTTGATCGGTCGTGGGTCCCACCAGCGGTACTTGGCGCTCCAGACCGCTCCGCCCGCGTCGGCCAGGGCGACGTTGAAGAGCGCGAATGTCCGCGCCTGACGCGACACGCTCAGGGGCTTCTCGTCGTCGAGGTAGGCGAGCACGACTTGATTCCAGATGCCCGCCGGCAGCGCGGTCCCCTCCATGCCCTCCCAGAAATCGGCGATCCGCCTCTGCCTCGGGGTGAGCCGCTCCTTGGCGCGCATCACGTCACGGGCGTTGGCGATGAACCGCTTCGATCCGTACTTGGCCGGTGGCTGTGGCCGGAATCGGTCGACATTACGCAGCGTCCACGTCTTCCAGCGACCCGCGAGCGGCTGGTTTGGCCGGCCCTCCGAGCCCGGTGGGGGCTCCCAGTGCTCGGGACCGCGCGGGCGCTTGCCGTCCCACTTGATCGTCTCGAAGCCGTCTCGCCTCGCGTTGGCGATCACGCGCTTTGCCACCTCGCGTCCGAGCTCGAGCCCCGCCTCGGCGTCGCTTGGGTAGATCGCCCCGGCCGCCACGAGTGACTGCGCGGCGTCCTCGGCGTCCCGATCGAGCCGCGCCTGCGGGTATTCGGGATACAGGTAGGCGAGCACACGCGACGCCGCCCCGGCGATCGTGGCGTGCTCGGAGGGATAGGTGGGATCCGGGCTGCGAGGAACGAGCGAGTCGCCCTGCGGCGCCCTGCGCCTGTAGACGTACTTCCAGTGCATGGCCGCGACGACCGCGTCGTAGATCGCGACGCTCGTGTTCGAGTACGCCCGCGATGAAGCAGGGACGTCCTTGGCCTGGCCCGACACGAGCCTCATGTTCTGCTCGAGCCACGGCTTGACCACCAGGTCGCGGCCGTAGCGCCGCGCGGTCGACTCCTCACGGGCTGAGCGACCAGCGATCGCTGCCTTCAGCCGCTCGCCGTCCCGCTTCGCCGCAGCCGAGCCCGCCTTCGGCGGCGGCGGGACACGCAGGTCAGAGCCAGACTCGAGCACCCACGTCTTCCATGCCCCCGCC